>NZ_LHPA01000036.1:0-29856 GCF_001297215.1 Pseudomonas sp. RIT-PI-o
CAGCCCGTTGGGCAACATCACCCAGATGACCCAGCAGGAACGTGACCTGATCGGTGCCTGGATTGCCCAGGGAGCGCAGACCAACTAAGCCACACAAAAGCCTGTTAAAAGCAGGCTTTTGTGGCGGGGGAGCTTCCCCCCGCTGGACTGCGCAGCAGGCCCTGCTCTTCTGAAGAGAGGGGCCGCTTCGCGCCCCAGCGCGAGCAAGCTCCCTCGCCACAAGACCTGATGCAAATAAACAGCTGTGAGCAACCCGGCAGCTGTTAATCACAAGAATAAAAAAGATCCGAGGTGTTGCATGTCCGAGCTGTCCAAAGCGCGCATCCCCGACGCACCCGCCATTCAGCGTTTGCCCCTTTTGCAACTGATCCTGGTCGGTCTGCAACATGTTCTGCTGATGTACGGCGGTGCCATCGCGGTGCCGCTGATCATCGGACAGGCCGCTGGCCTGAGTCGTGAAGAAATCGCCTTCCTGATCAACGCCGATCTGCTGGTCGCCGGGATTGCCACCATCGTGCAGTCGCTCGGCATCGGCCCGATGGGCATTCGTATGCCGGTGATGATGGGCGCCAGTTTCGCCGCGGTCGGCAGCATGGTCGCCATGGCCGGCATGCCCGGTATCGGTCTGCAAGGCATCTTCGGTGCGACGATCGCCGCCGGTTTCTTCGGCATGCTGATCGCACCGTTCATGTCCAAGGTCGTGCGTTTCTTCCCGCCGCTCGTCACCGGTACGGTCATCACCTCGATCGGTTTATCGCTGTTCCCCGTGGCCGTGAACTGGGCCGGTGGCGGTGTCGACGCCGCCCAATTCGGTTCGCCGATTTATCTGGCCATCGCTGCGCTGGTGTTGGCCACCATCCTTTTGGTCCACCGCTTCATGCGCGGATTCTGGGTGAACATTTCCGTGCTGATCGGCATGTGCCTGGGCTACGTATTGTGCGGCGTGATCGGCATGGTCGACCTCAGTGGCATGGCCAGCGCACCGTGGATTCAGTTTGTCACCCCGCTGCATTTCGGCATGCCGAAGTTCGAGCTCGCGCCGATTCTGTCGATGTGTCTGGTGGTGGTGATCATCTTCGTCGAGTCCACCGGGATGTTCCTCGCGCTGGGCAAGATCACCGGCCAGGAAGTCTGCCCGCGCATGCTCCGTCGCGGCTTGCTGTGCGATGCCGGCGCGTCGTTCTTCGCCGGTTTCTTCAACACCTTCACCCACTCCTCGTTCGCGCAGAACATCGGCTTGGTGCAGATGACCGGCGTGCGCTGCCGTTCGGTGACGATCGTCGCCGGCGGTCTGCTGATCGTCCTCAGCCTGCTGCCGAAAGCGGCATTTCTGGTGGCATCGATTCCACCGGCGGTGTTGGGCGGCGCGGCGATTGCGATGTTCGGCATGGTCGCGGCCACTGGCATCAAGATCTTGCAAGAAGCCGACATCGGTGACCGGCGCAATCAGTTGCTGGTCGCGGTGAGCATCGGCATGGGCCTGATCCCGGTGGTGCGTCCGGAATTCTTCGCTCATCTGCCGATGTGGATGAGCCCGATCACCCACAGCGGCATCGCCATGGCCACCCTCAGCGCGCTGACCCTGAACCTGCTGTTCAACATCCTCGGCGGCAAGGAGCGTGCGGCGATCAACGATTGCCATGCTCATTGACAGCCTCACCAATTCCCCCTGTAGGAGTGAGCCTGCTCGCGATTGCGTCTTTTCAGTCAACTGATTTGTTGAATGTAATCCCGCTATCGCGAGCAGGCTCACTCCTCCAAAGGGATCGCAACTCTGTGCCTTGAAAATAAAAACAAGAGGGAGCAACAGATGATCCGCACGCAAGGCAACGTTCTGTTGAGTGGCGGCCTGCTGGCCGCGAGTCAGGCCATGGCCGGCGATCTGCTGCTGTGGCAGAGCAATAGCCTCAGCTACCTGTACGGCAAGAATTTCGCGATCAACCCGTCGTACCAGCAGACAGTCACTTTCGAACACGCCGACAAATGGAAGTACGGCGACAACTTTCTGTTCGTCGACAAGATCTTCTACAACGGCAAGGAAGATGCGAACAAAGGCCCGCACACCTTCTACGGCGAGTTCACCCCGCGCCTGTCCTTCGGCAAGATCCTCGACCGCAAGCTCGAGTTCGGCCCGATCAAGGACGTGCTGCTGGCGATGACCTACGAGTACGGCGAAGGCGAAAGCGAGGCCTACCTGATCGGCCCCGGCTTCGACCTGAAAGTGCCCGGTTTCAACTACTTCACGCTGAACATTTTCCGCCGCCACACCGAAGGCCCGCGCCCCGGCGACGGCGTCTGGCAGATCACCCCCGCGTGGTCGTGGAGCTTCCCGCTCGGCAATTCCGATGTGCTGATCGACGGCTACCTCGACTGGGTCGTCGACAACGACGAGAACTCGCGCGGCACTTACCACGCCAACCTGCACATCAATCCGCAGATCAAATACGACCTCGGCAAAGCCCTGGGCTGGAGCCAGAAGCAGGTGTACGTCGGCACCGAATACAGCTACTGGAAGAACAAGTACGGCATCGAAAACACCCATACCTTCGACACCAACCAGAACACCGCCAGCCTGCTGCTGAAGGTGCACTTCTGAGATGGCCCGCAACCGTGCGCCATGCCTGTTGTCGGTGCTCTGTTGCGGGGCACTTGAGCGCTGGCCGAGGAGTCAGTATTCTCCGCGGCCTTCCGCATTCGCTGTAAAAAAAAGCCCGGATTCAATTTCTGACCGAAAAGCCAACTTATCCCGGCCACGGTCAGTCCTGAGGCCTCCCGAAAACACGCTCGTCGACTGTTTTTCAGCAGCCGAACGGGCGTTTTTTGGTTTTTCGAAAGCCTTGGCGCAGCTTTTGCTACCAGCATCCAAAGCTGACCGATCGGATGAAATTTGCGGTACGAAAAAAGGCGCCACATCAGAGCGCCGAACTTAAAAAAATAACGTGGAACACCTATTTTTGGGAGCAACCGAATGAAACGCATGTGCACCAGCCTGATGCTGGCCGGATCGATGTTCGCTGGCGGCCAGGCGATGGCCGAAGGCCTGCTGCAGTGGCAGAACAACAGCCTGACCTACCTGTATGGCAAGGACTTCCAGGTCAACCCGCGCATTCAGCAGACCGTGACTTTCGAACACGCCGATGCGTGGACGTACGGGGATAATTTCTTCTTCTTCGACAAGATCTTCTATAACGGTGGCAAAGACTTCAGCAACGGTCCGAATACCTACTACGGTGAGTTCAGCCCACGCATCTCGCTAGGCAAGGTGCTCGACCAGAAGATCGAGTTCGGCCCGGTCAAGGACGTCCTGGTCGCCATGACCTACGAATTCGGTGAAGGCGATACCGAGGCCTACCTGATCGGTCCAGGCTTCGACCTGGCGATCCCGGGCTTCGATTACTTCCAGCTGAACTTCTACCAGCGTCACACCCAGGGCGCCCGCGCCGGTGACAATGTCTGGCAGATCACCCCCGTCTGGTCCTACACCATTCCGGTGGGCAAATCGAACATCCTCATCGACGGCTTCATGGACTGGGTGGTCGACAACGACTCCAACTCAAAAGGCGACTACCATGCCAACCTGCACTTCAACCCGCAGGTCAAATACGACCTGGGCAAGGCGCTGAATTTCGGCGAGAAGCAGTTGTATGTCGGTGTCGAATACGACTACTGGTCGGACAAGTACGGGATCAAGGACAGCCAGTACTTCAAGACCGATCAGAGCACCACGAGCTTCCTGGTGAAGTTCCACTTCTGACCCTAAAAGCTTCGCGAGCAGGCTCGCTCCCACATTCGACCGAGTTCCAATGTGGGAGCGAGCCTGCTTGCGAAGGCCTCACCGCGGATTTCAGGCGGGAGCTACTGCTTCGGATATCCGCAGAAACCGGCACAGCTCCTCGCGCTTGGCCAACGCATCCCGCCGCCCCAACTCGATCAACTCGCTGCAATACGCCGCCTCGAACAGCAGATAACTCAACACCCCTGCCCCACTCGTCTTGGTCGCTCCCGGCCCACGCAGAAACAAACGCAACGCCGCTGGCAATTCCTGGCGATGGCGTGCCGCGATCTCATCGATCGGCTGACTCGGCGCAATCACCAGCACCTCCACCGGCGCCACACCCAGCGCGCGGGTTGGCGTGCCGGCCGGGAGCAAATGACTGAATTGGTTGAGCCGTTGCAGCAATTCGATGTCGCTCTCCAGACTGTCGATGAATGTGCTGTTGAGCATGTGCCCGCCGATCTGCGCCAGCGTCGGTTGCTGGCCGCTGTAGGCGCGCTCCAGTGGCTGCTGCGGATCGAGGCCGCGCGGGTTGCCGCTGACGCCCACCACCAGCACGCGACTGGCGCCCAGGTGCAACGCCGGACTGATCGGCGCCGACTGACGCACCGCGCCGTCACCAAAATATTCCTCACCGATTTTCACCGGCGCGAACAACAGCGGGATCGCCGAACTGGCCAACAGGTGATCGACCGACAGTTGGGTCGGCATGCCAATGCGTCGATGCCGCAGCCAGGCGTCGATGGTGCCGCCACCCTGATAGAACGTCACCGCTTGTCCCGACTCGTAGCCGAACGCAGTCACCGCTACCGCATGCAGTTGCTTGCGCGCGATGGATTCGGCGATGCCGGGCAGGTGCAGTTTTTCCTCGAGCAGTTCGCGCAGTGGCGAACTGTTGAGCAGCGCCACCGGCATTTGTCGACCGAGGCCGAGCAGGCTGTGGCTGACGAAACGGCTGGCTTGATGGATGACTCCGGGCCAGTCGCTGCGCAATACGCGGTGGCTGCGAAAGCCTTGCCAGAACTGGGTCAGGCGTTCGATGGCGGCGCGAAAATCCGTGGCGCCACTGGCCAGGCTGACCGCATTGATCGCCCCGGCCGAGGTGCCGACGATCACCGGAAACGGATTGTCCGCGCCGGCCGGAAGCAGCTCGGCAATCGCCGCCAGCACCCCGACCTGATACGCCGCCCGAGCCCCGCCGCCGGAAAGAATCAAACCTGTGACCGGTTCAGCAGGACTCATTGCAACACTCCGGGATGCTTGTCAGGACGGGTGAATCAACGGCGCTTGGGATAAAGCTTCGGCTCGCCCGGCGGGCGGCTCTTGAAGCGCCGATGCGCCCACAGATACTGCTCGGGGCAGGCACGCATGGCGCTCTCGACCCACTGATTGATCCTGATGCAATCGGCCTCTTCGCTCTCGCCGGGAAAATCCTCCAGTGGCGGATGGATCACCAGCCGATAACCACTGCCATCGGCCAGCCGTTCCTGGGTGAACGGCACCACCAGCGCCTTGCCCAGGCGGGCAAATTTGGTCGTTGCGGTGACCGTGGCAGCCTGGATGCCGAACAGCGGCACGAAGATGCTCTGCTTGGCGCCGTAGTCCTGATCCGGTGCGTACCAGATCGCCCGGCCCGAGCGCAGCAGCTTGAGCATCCCGCGCACGTCGTCGCGCTCCACGGCCAGCGAATCCAGATTGTGTCGCTCGCGGCCACGGCGCTGAACGAAGTCGAACAATGGATTTTTGTGCTCGCGGTACATGCCATCGATGGTGTGCTGCTGGCCGAGCAGCGCGGCGCCGATTTCCAGGGTGGTGAAATGCGCAGCCATGAGGATCACGCCCTTGCCTTCGCGCTGGGCCTTCTGCAGATGTTCAAGGCCTTCGACATGCGCCAGTTTCGCCAGCCGTTCGCGCGACCACCACCAGCTCATCGCCATTTCGAAGAAGGCGATGCCGGTGGAGGCGAAGTTTTCCTTGAGCAGGCGTTTGCGCTCGGCGGCGGATTTCTCCGGGAAGCACAATTCCAGATTGCGCCGGGCGATGGTCCGCCGGTCACTGGCGACGCGATACATCAACGCACCCAAAACTCGACCGATGGTCAGCAGCGCCGGATACGGCAACTGCACGATCAGCCACAAAAGCCCCAGGCCGCACCAGAGCGGCCAGAAGCGCGGAGCAAGATATGCTTTTCGAAAACGCGGGCGATCCATTAAAGCTTCCGTAAATACAGTGGCCGCGCATTCTACATCGTTCGACCCGGCTTGCGGCTCGCGGGCGTTCTCGTTATAAGTCTCGGCACTTTTAGTGACAAGCCGTTGTATGCCGACATGAGCCAAACCGACCCGTTAGACCAAGATCCCGTATTCCAGCTCAAGGGCAGCATGCTGGCCATCACTGTGCTGGAACTGGCCCGTAACGACCTCGAAAGCCTCGATCGGCAATTGGCCGCCAAAGTCGCCCAGGCGCCGAATTTCTTCAGCAATGCACCGCTGGTTCTGGCGCTGGACAAACTGCCGCCGAACCAGGGCGCAGTCGACCTGCCGGGGCTGATGCGTGTCTGCCGCCAGCATGGCCTGCGCACCCTGGCGATTCGTGCCAGCCGCATCGAAGACATCGCCGCCGCCATCGCCATCGACATTCCCGTGCTGCCACCCTCCGGCGCCCGCGAGCGCCCATTGGAGACGCCGGAAGTCGAGGTCAAAAAGAAGCCGGAAAAACCCCCTGAGCCGACCGTCAAACCGACCCGCGTGATCACTACGCCAGTACGTGGTGGCCAACAGATATACGCCCAGGGTGGCGATCTGGTCGTGGTCTCCTCGGTCAGTCCGGGGGCGGAACTTCTCGCCGATGGCAACATCCATGTATACGGCCCGATGCGCGGCCGTGCACTGGCCGGCGTCAAAGGTGACACCAAGGCACGGATTTTCTGTCAGCAATTGAGCGCTGAACTGATCTCCATCGCCGGTCATTACAAGGTCTCCGAGGATTTGCGTCGCGATCCGATGTGGGGCTCGGGCGTCCAGGTCAGCCTGTCGGGCGACGTGTTGAACATCATTCGGCTTTAACGGATACTGCCGCATTTTCCAAGCATCTCTAAAACGTAGCGAAAACGGCTCAAACGAAGTAGGAAAAAGGCCTAAAGCCAAATTCCAGCCAAGGCTGTCCGACTGCAGTAGTTTTCAAGAGATGTTTTTCAGGGGCTGAACAGTCCTTCTTCCTTAGGGGTGAAACACCTTGGCCAAGATTCTCGTGGTTACATCCGGCAAGGGTGGTGTGGGTAAGACCACCACCAGCGCCGCTATCGGTACCGGTCTCGCTCTGCGCGGCCACAAAACAGTGATCGTCGACTTCGACGTGGGCTTGCGTAACCTCGACCTGATCATGGGTTGCGAGCGCCGCGTGGTGTATGACTTCGTCAACGTCGTGAACGGCGAAGCCAACCTGCAACAGGCGCTGATCAAAGACAAGCGCCTGGAAAACCTCTACGTACTGGCGGCCAGCCAGACCCGCGACAAAGACGCGCTGACCGTCGAAGGCGTGGAAAAAGTCCTGATGGAGCTCAAGGAACAATTCGAGTTCGTCGTCTGCGACTCCCCGGCGGGCATCGAGAAAGGTGCGCACCTGGCCATGTACTTCGCCGATGAAGCGATCGTCGTGACCAACCCGGAAGTCTCCTCGGTTCGTGACTCGGACCGCATGCTCGGCCTGCTGGCGAGCAAATCGCGTCGCGCCGAACGTGGCGAAGACCCGATCAAGGAACACCTGCTGATCACCCGCTACCACCCGGAGCGCGTTGAAAAGGGCGAGATGCTCGGCGTTGAAGACGTCAAGGAAATCCTCTCGGTAACCCTGCTCGGCGTCATCCCGGAATCCCAGGCAGTGCTCAAGGCTTCCAACCAGGGCGTGCCGGTAATTCTCGACGACCAGAGCGATGCCGGTCAGGCTTACAGCGATACCGTCGACCGCCTGCTGGGCAAAGAAAAAGCCCACCGATTCCTCGATGTCGAGAAGAAGGGATTCTTCGAGCGCCTGTTTGGAGGTAGGTAATGAACCTTTTTGACTTCTTTCGTGCCAACAAAAAGCCAAGTACCGCCTCGGTAGCGAAAGAGCGTCTACAGATCATCGTGGCGCATGAGCGCGGCCAGCGCAGCACGCCGGATTACCTGCCAGCCTTGCAAAAGGAACTGGTCGACGTGATCCGCAAGTACGTCAACATCGGCAACGACGACGTACACGTTGCACTGGAAAGTCAGGGCAGTTGCTCGATTCTGGAACTCAACATCACCCTGCCCGATCGCTGAGTCGATCCGGCAGGAACGACGGCGGTTCAGAGCCATCCCCATGCGGGAATGGCCCTGAACCGCCGTTGGCATTTGTTACGAGGCTGTTTTAATGCCGCTGTCCAACATCCGCATCATCCACGAGGACGCCGCCGTTCTGGTGGTCGACAAACCGACCCTGCTGCTCTCGGTTCCCGGCCGCGCCGACGACAACAAGGACTGCCTGATTACCCGTCTGCAGGAAAACGGCTACCCGGAAGCGCGCATCGTCCATCGCCTGGACTGGGAAACCTCCGGCATCATCCTGCTGGCCCGTGATGCCGACACCCATCGCGAGCTGTCGCGGCAGTTTCATGACCGCGAAACCGAAAAGGCCTACACCGCTCTGGCCTGGGGTCAGCCGGAACTGGACAGCGGCAGCATCGACCTGCCCCTGCGTTATGACCCACCGACCAAGCCGCGTCACGTGGTCGATCACGAATTCGGCAAGCATGCATTGACGTTCTGGAAAGTACTGGAGCGCTGCGGCGACTGGTGCCGCGTCGAACTGACACCGATCACCGGTCGCTCCCATCAGTTGCGCGTACACATGTTGTCGATCGGCCATCCGCTGCTGGGTGACGGGCTCTATGCCCACGAGCAAGCGCTGGCGGCCTGGCCACGGCTGTGCCTGCACGCCAGCATGCTCAGCTTCACCCACCCGCAAACCGGCGAACGCCTGCGCTTCGAGTGCCCCGCCCCGTTCTGACCGGCCACAACGATTTAATGTAGGAGTGAGCCTGCTCGCGATAGGCGTGTGTCAGATAAGTATCAGTTGACTGACACAGTGCTATCGCGAGCAGGCTCACTCCTACAGAGATCTGCATTGGATTCAATTCCCCGGCCAATACGTTAAACTCCCGCCCATTGCTGTCTGGAGTTTCTTATGCGCGCAGAGTTGAACCAGGGCCTGATCGACTTTCTCAAGGCCTCTCCTACCCCGTTCCACGCTACCGCCAGCCTCGTGCAGCGTCTGGAGGCCGCCGGTTATGTGCGCCTCGACGAGCGCGAGCCATGGTCCACCGAGGCCAACGGCCGCTATTACGTCACCCGCAACGACTCCTCGATCGTCGCGATCAAAATGGGCCGCAACTCGCCACTGCACGACGGTATCCGCCTGGTCGGCGCCCACACCGACAGCCCGTGCCTGCGGGTCAAGCCACAGCCGGAACTGCAGCGTCAGGGCTTCTGGCAACTGGGCGTTGAAGTCTACGGCGGCGCGTTGCTGGCGCCGTGGTTTGATCGCGATCTGTCGTTGGCCGGCCGCGTCACCTTCCGCCGTGACGGCAAGGTCGAGAGCCAGTTGATCGACTTCAAGGCACCGATCGCGATCATTCCCAACCTGGCCATTCACCTCAACCGTGAAGCCAATCAGGGCTGGGCGATCAACGCGCAGACCGAACTGCCGCCGATCCTCGCCCAGTTCGCTGGTGACGAGCGCGTCGATTTCCGCGCCGTGCTCACCGATCAACTGGCCCGCGAACACGGCCTGAATGCCGACGTCGTGCTCGATTACGAGCTGAGTTTCTACGACACGCAAAGCGCAGCGGTCATCGGTCTGAACGGTGATTTCATTGCCGGTGCGCGTCTCGACAACCTGCTGTCGTGCTACGCCGGCCTGCAAGCCTTGCTCACCGCCGAGACCGACGAAACCTGCGTGCTGGTGTGCAACGACCACGAAGAAGTTGGTTCCTGCTCGGCCTGCGGTGCCGATGGCCCGATGCTCGAGCAGACTTTGCGCCGCCTGCTGCCGGAAGGTGACGAGTTTGTCCGCACCATCCAGAAATCCCTGCTGGTGTCGGCCGACAACGCCCACGGCGTGCATCCCAACTACGCGGAAAAACACGACGCCAATCACGGCCCGAAACTCAACGCCGGCCCGGTGATCAAGGTCAACAGCAACCAGCGCTACGCCACCAACAGCGAAACCGCCGGTTTCTTCCGCCATCTGTGCATGGCTGAAGAAGTCCCGGTGCAAAGTTTCGTGGTGCGCAGCGACATGGGCTGCGGCTCGACCATCGGCCCGATCACCGCCAGCCACCTGGGGGTTCGCACCGTCGACATCGGTCTGCCGACCTTTGCCATGCACTCGATCCGCGAGCTGTGCGGCAGCCATGACCTGGCGCACCTGGTCAAAGTGCTCAGCGCGTTTTATGCCAGTCGTGAGTTGCCGTAAAGGCTGAAAAACTTCGCGAGCAGGCTCGCTCCCACATTGAGTAGCATTCCAACCTGTGGGAGCGAGCCTGCTCGCGAAAGCGCCTGTGCACGCAGCAGAATCCTCTCTGACTCGATGCATTCCTGAGCCACATCACACCCCGCCTCGAAAACCTGCCTAGACTCAACGGATCCCACCAGACAAGGCAGTCTCCATGATCTCGATGTCCTCCTTCCACGCCATGCTCATTCCCATCCTCAGCGGAATGATCCTGCTGGCCATCGGCTTCAACTTCCGTGACAAGAACGCCGGGGTGTTGGCCATGTGGATCGGCATGCTGATGATCCTCGCCACCGTGGTCTACAAGATCCTCGCCAAACTCAACGAATGACCGCGCCCGGCTCGCATTGCGCCGGAGGGCCTCGTACACTCCAGCGCATCCGCCTATCGCGAGGTTGTCTTCTGGTGTTCGCTCGTCTTTTTGCTGTACCCGGTCTGTTGCTTGTCTTGATCATGACGCTGCTGCCGCTGGCGCCCGCGCAAGCGGTCGGTCTGCCCGGCCTGCTCAACACTTCCAAGCCGCAGCCCGAAGCCCAGGAACCCCTCGGCCAGTCGCTGGACGAAGTGATCAAGTCACTGGAAAACGATAAGCAACGCGCACAGTTGCTCAGCGATCTGAAGAAGCTGCGCGACGCCACGAAAAAAGCCCAGGCCACCCCGGAAGAAGGCGTGCTGGGCCTGATCGGTGGCTCCCTCGCCAACTTCGAAAAACAGTTTTCCGGCGCCGACAGCCCGCTCACCCGCTGGTCCAACGAATTCGACCTGGCCAAGGACGAACTGACCAGCAAGCTGCTGCCGGCCAATGAATGGCTGCCGATCATCTTCGGCTTCGCCGTGATCCTGATGGTCTGGAGCCTGCTCGCCGCTGCGCTGATCTGGCTTGGCCACCGCGTCCGTATGCGCTTCGGCCTCACCGAAGAACTGCCGCAACACCCCAAGGCCCTCGACATGCTGCGCTTCGCCCTGCGCAAGCTCGGGCCGTGGCTGATCGCGTTGGTGATGACGGTCTACATGAGCTACGTGCTGCCGTCATCGCTGGGCAAGAGCCTGGCAATGGTGCTGGCGTATGCCTTGGTGGTGGGCCCCTGTTTCTCGGCGATCTGCGTGATTGCCTTCTCTCTGCTCGACGGCCCGCACCGCCATCGCGCGCTGTACATTCTTCGTCATCAGGCGTTCCGGCCACTGTGGCTGATCGGCAGCTTTGCTGCGTTCGGTGAAGCGCTGAGCGATCCGCGTCTGGTGGAAAGCCTGGGCGTGCATCTGGCCCACACCGCCGCGACCACCGCCAACGTACTCGCGGCACTGTCGACCGGCCTGTTCATTCTGCGATTCCGCCGGCCGATCGCGCACCTGATCCGCAACCAGCCACTGTCGCGCCGCCTGACCCGCCGCGCCCTCAGCGACACCATCGAGATCCTCGGCACCTTCTGGTACGTGCCGGCGCTGGTGCTGGTCGGCATCTCGCTGTTCGCCACGTTCGTCTCCGCCGGCGACACCAGCACCGCGCTGCGGCAGTCGCTGATCTGCACGGTTCTGCTGGTGTTGTGCATGGTCATCAACGGCCTCGTGCGTCGTCATTCGTTGAAGCCGCAACGCGGGCCGAAACGCCATGCGCTGTACTCGGAGCGCCTGAAGAACTTCTTCTATACCCTCGCGCATTTGCTGGTGTGGCTGATCTTCATCGAGCTGGGCCTGCGTGTCTGGGGCCATTCGCTGATCGCGTTCGCCGAAGGTGATGGCCATGACATCAGCGTCAGACTGTTCAGCCTGATCGGCACGCTGATTTTCTCCTGGCTGATCTGGATCCTCGCCGACACCGCCGTGCACCACGCCCTCACCCGCTCGCGCAAAGGCCTGGCCAACGCCCGCGCGCAGACGATGATGCCGCTGATCCGCAACGTGCTGTTCGTGGCGATCTTCATCATCGCGCTGATCGTCGCTCTGGCGAACATGGGCATGAACGTCACGCCACTGCTCGCCGGTGCCGGTGTGATCGGTCTGGCGATCGGTTTCGGCGCGCAGTCGCTGGTCGCGGACTTGATCACTGGCCTGTTCATCATCATCGAGGACTCGCTGGCAATCGACGACTACGTCGACGTCGGCGGCCACCTCGGCACTGTAGAAGGGCTGACCATCCGCACCGTCCGCCTGCGCGACATCGACGGTATCGTCCACACCATCCCGTTCAGCGAAATCAAGAGCATCAAGAACTACTCGCGGGAATTCGGCTACGCGATCTTCCGCGTTGCCGTGCCGTACAACATGGAAATCGACGACGCGATCAAACTGATGCGCGACGTCGGCCAGAAGATGCGCAGCGATCCGCTGCAACGCCGCAACATCTGGTCGCCGCTGGAGATCCAGGGCGTGGAAAGTTTCGAATCCGGCAGCGCGATCCTGCGCGCACGCTTCAAGACTGCGCCGATCAAACAGTGGGAGGTTTCCCGGGCGTTCAATTTGTCGTTGAAAAGGCAACTGGATGAGGCGGGGCTGGATCTGGCGACACCGCGGATGAGTGTGCAGGTGATTACTGCCGGCGGCGGCCAACCGAAGGAATAGCACTCAAGCGCGTGGTTGCAGTCACAGGCAAGAAAGCCCGACAACAATAATCAAGGAGAACCCCATGCACCTGACGCGCATTGCCCAGAGCCTTTTGCTTACGCTGATCGCCAGCCACGCCGGCGCCGCGACGATCGACAGCGCCCGCACACAGATCGCCGAGCAGGCGCAAAAGCTCGAACCGGAGCTGCTGGAAACCCGCCGCGACCTTCACGCTCATCCGGAGCTCGGCAACACCGAAAAACGCACCGCTGAGCTGGTCGCCAAACAGCTGCAAGCCATGGGCCTGGAAGTGAAAACCGGCGTCGCCCGCACCGGTGTGGTTGCTATCCTGAAGGGCGCCCTGCCCGGCCCGACCGTGGCGCTGCGCGCCGACATGGACGCGCTGCCGGTCAAGGAAGTCTCCGACTTGCCGTTCGCTTCGAAAGCCAAAGGCACGTATCTCGACAAGGAAGTCGACGTCATGCACGCCTGCGGCCACGACGCCCACACCGCGATCCTGCTCAGCGCCGCGAAAATTCTGACGGGCATGCGCGACAGCCTGCCCGGCACCGTGGTGTTCTACTTCCAGCCCGCCGAAGAAGGCCCGAGCGATTTCATTCCCGACGGCAAAAATACTTGGGGCGCAAAAATGATGGTCGAAGAAGGCGTGATGAAATCGCCGAAACCCGACGCAGTGTTCGGCCTGCACGTCTGGGCCGGCGTTCCCGCCGGCCAGATCGCCTACCGCCCCGGGCCGACCCTGGCCAGTTCCGACGACCTGCGGATCAAGATCCACGGCAAACAAACCCACGCCGGCCGCCCGTGGGACGGCATCGACCCGATCACCGTCGGCGCGCAAACCATCGTCGGCCTGCAAACCGTGGTCAGCCGTCGCACCGACATTTCCTCTTACCCGTCGGTAGTCAGCATCGGCACCATCAACGGCGGCACCCGCTACAACATCATCCCCGAATCACTCGACATGACCGGCACCATCCGCTCCTACGACTACGGCATCCGCCAGAAACTGCATGCCGACGTACGCCAGACCATCGAGAAAATCGCCGAAAGCGGCGGCGCCAAAGCCGACGTCACCATCATCGAAAAGTACGACCCGACGATCAACAACCCGGCACTGACGGAAAAGATGCTGCCGACCCTGAAGTGGGCCGCCAAGGATGATGTGGTGCAGGGTCCACTGGTGGGTGGTGCGGAAGATTTCTCGTTCTTTGCCAAAGAGGCGCCAGGGTTGTTCGTGTTTCTCGGAGTGACGCCCCGGGATCAGGACATGAGCAAAGCCGCGCCGAATCATAATCCGGGGTTCTTCGTGGATGAATCGGCGCTGGTGGTTGGGGTCAGGACATTGGCTTCGTTGGCCACGGATTATCTGTATGGGAATGCGGGGTTGGGCAAGTAAACCCAGATGGCTGGAATCCTGAAGGTCAAAAGCCCCTCACCCTAGCCCTCTCCCAGAGGGAGAGGGGACTGACCGGGCTGTTCGAATGAGGTATGCCAACCTGAGATACCGAGTTGAATGCAGATTTTGAACAACTCACAAATCGGCTCCCTCTCCCTCGGGAGAGGGCTGGGCGGGCGGCGTTCCGATGAGGGGCGAATCCAGCACAAAACCAAAGCCAGACACCGCATGCTTTTCACCACTCAAAACAATGAGCGCAAGCTCGAGTAGCTCTTGATCTTGATCTTGGAGCCCGTCGGCAGGCTGAGCGGAGGGATTGATCCGGGCGCGGGAGCGCAGCGACCGTACGACGCAGTCGTAAACAGCGAGTGTAGGTGCAGCGAAGCAAGCCGGAGCCGCTGCGCCAGGATCGATCCCGTAGCGAAGGAACCCCGAGCCCCAGCGAGGGGCCGAACGTCAGGGCGCAGCCTTTTCGGTTACCTTTTTGGCGTTTGAAAAAGGTGACCCGCCGTAAGGGCGGAACCATAAGAAGCCGTTACCGCAGCAACGGATATACACCCAAAAACCCCAAAACCTGGTCGGCCCAGAGGCCGCCAAGGTCAAACCACATCAACCCCAACGTGAATCGCATCGTGCCGCCAAAACTCCAGATCACAATCAATCAACCGCCCATGCTGATCATAATTGACCCGCGCAATGCGCAACCCCGGACTCCCCACCGACACCCGCAAAGCCGCCGCCGCATCGACAGATAAAGACGTAGGCACAATCTCAAACCGCACCCGGCCATAGTGCAAATCATAATGCCCGGCATACAGCTCGGTAATCGACTGATTCAAATCAAAATCAAGAATCCCCGGAAAAAACTGCGGATTCAAATAGTGCTCCACATACAACACCAACCGCCCATCGATGCGCCGCGAGCGGCAAATCTGAATCACGCTCGACAACGCCGGCAATTGCAACCACGCACACACCGCCGCCGAAGCCGGCTGCAAGCGCGCCGAAATCACCTCGGTCGAAGGCTCGCGCCCCTGCGCACTGACCATCGCGTGAAAGTGACTGCGCTGCATCAGGTTGTAAGCCAGACGCGGCGGCGACACGAACCAGCCGCGCCGCTCCTCGCGGTAAATCTGCCCCTGCGCCTCCAGTTGCAACAATGCCTCACGCACAGTGATCCGCGTGGTCCCGAACAACTCGCTCAGCTTGCGCTCGGCCGGCAACTTGCTCCCGGCCGCCAGCAAACCATGATCAATCTGCTCCTGCAGCACTTGGCCAATGGTTGTCACCGCTTTCGTTGCCTTGTCGCGCATCAACGTTACCTATCTGGACTAGACCAGCACTGTTTCGGGGCGTAACTGACCGCCGATCAAAGCGCTTGCGTAGATTGCAAGCCTAGGCAGTGCAGATGACCGACAGATGACAAAACTGCCGAACGGTCGCGTTCACGGCTTGCAATACATCGGCCAAGTCCCCTGCCCGCCGGGCCTGCGCCATGGTCTACGCTTATTTGGCAGCCACCGATCCCGGGCAGGCAAACGACCTGCCACAAGGCCATCGACATCAAAGTGTCATCCAGCCCGCCTAAATTGGCTCAGGTATTGCTGACCTAGACCAACACAACCGCAATCGCAGCGTTGAACACGACCAAGGAGCTTCGGAATGAAACAGCTTTTCCTGGCAACACTGTTAGGCTCGACCATTGCAATGTGCACCGCCGCCATGGCGGCCGACACCGATCTGAAAACACTCGAAGCCGCTGCGAAGGCGGAAGGCGCGGTCAACAGCGTCGGCATGCCCGATGACTGGGCCAACTGGAAAGGCACCTGGGAAGACCTGGCCAAGAAATACGGCCTGAAACACATCGACACCGACATGAGTTCGGCCCAGGAAATCGCCAAGTTCGCCGCCGAAAAAGACAATGCTACTGCCGACATTGGCGACGTCGGTGCCGCCTTCGGCCCGATCGCGGTCAAGCAAGGCGTGGTGCAACCGTACAAGCCGAGCACCTGGGACCAGGTTCCGGACTGGGCCAAGGACAAGGACGGCAACTGGGCGCTGGCCTACACCGGCACCATCGCCTTTATCGTCAACAAGAAGCTGCTGCATGGCTCCGACGTGCCGACCAAATGGGCGGATCTGAAAACCGGCAAGTACAAGGTCTCCATCGGCGACGTCAGCACCGCCGCCCAGGCCGCCAACGGCGTGCTCGCTGCGGCTTTGGCCAACGGTGGTGACGAGAAGAACATCAAGCCAGCCCTGCTGCTGTTCGCCGACCTCGCCAAACAGGGTCGCCTGTCGATGGCCAACCCGACCATCGCCACCATGGAAAAAGGCGAAATCGAAGTCGGTGTGGTCTGGGATTTCAACGGCCTCAGCTACAAAGCCAAGATGGCCAATCCGGATGATTACGTGGTGCTGATCCCGTCCGATGGTTCGGTGATTTCCGGCTACACCACGATCATCAACAAATACGCGAAAAACCCCAACGCCGCCAAGCTGACCCGCGAATACATCTTCAGCGACGCCGGCCAGACCAACCTCGCCCGCGGCAACGCCCGTCCGATCCGCGCCGAACACCTGCAACTGCCGGAAGACGTGAAAGCCAAACTGCTGCCGAACGAGCAGTACAAGAAGGTCACGCCGGTCAAGGATGCCGACGCGTGGGAAAAGACCTCCAAAGCCCTGCCGCAGCAGTGGAACGAGGAAGTCATCGTAGAGATGAAATAAACCTGATCACCACTATGTGACCTGAAACAAATCCCCATGTAGGAGTGAGCCTGCTCGCGATAGCGGTCGAACATTCAACGACGATGTTGGCTGAACCACTGCCATCGCGAGCAGGCTCACTCCTACAGGGGATCTCGGTTGGATCTGAATTTTCCTGTTTCGCGGAGTTCTTGCCCCTATGAAGCACAACGTCATCCTTGTCGTGCTTGACGGCCTCAATTACGAGGTTGCGCGTCACGCCATGGGGCATCTGCAGGCTTATGTCGGCGCAGGACGCGCGGCGCTCTATCAACTGGAGTGCGAACTGCCCGCCCTGTCCCGGCCGCTCTATGAATGCATTCTCACCGGCGTGCCGCCGATCGACAGCGGCATCGTCCACAACAACGTCTCGCGCCTGTCCAGCCAGCGCAGCATCTATCACTACGCCCGCGATGCCGGACTGAAAACCGCCGCTGCGGCGTACCACTGGGTCAGCGAGTTGTATAACCGCTCACCGTTCGTGGCGGCGCGCGACCGCCACACCGACGATCCGACGCTGCCGATCCAGCACGGCCATTTCTACTGGAACGATCATTATCCGGATTCGCACCTGTTCGCCGACGCGGAAAACCTGCGCCTGCGTCACGCGCCGAATTTCCTCCTGATCCACCCGATGAACATCGACGATGCCGGGCACAAGCACGGCCTCGACAGCTCGCAATACCGCAACAGCGCGCGCTCAGCGGACATCATCCTCGCCGACTATCTGCAGACCTGGCTCGACGCTGGTTATCAGGTATTGGTAACCGCCGACCACGGCATGAACAACGATCGCTCGCACAACGGCCTGCTGGTGGAAGAACGTCAGGTGCCGCTGTTCGTCCTCGGCGATGCGTTCAGCCTCAACCCTGACGCCACACCGAAACAGACCGAGCTCTGCGGCACAGTCTGCGAACTGCTCGGCGTGCCCCACGACAAACCTGTGTGCCGGGAGCTGCTCAAGTGAACTCCATGACTCGCGGCAAATGGCTCGCGGCGCTGTGTCTGGTGCCCTTCGCGCTGTTCTTCATCGTTTTCGAAATCGCCCCGCTGGTCTGGGTGATGATCAACAGCCTGCAATCGGAAGAGTCCGGTTGGGGCCTGGCCAATTTCAGCAAGGTCTTTGGATCGAAATTCTATCGGCAGGCGATCCAGTACAGCCTCGAGATCAGTTTCTGGTCGAGCTTATTCGGCATCATCATCGCCGTGCTCGGCGCATATTCATTGCGCCGAGTCGATTCGAAGCTGCGCAACTTCGTGAATGCCTTCGCCAACATGACCAGCAACTTCGCCGGCGTGCCGCTGGCGTTTGCGTTCATCATCCTGCTCGGTTTCAACGGCAGCATCACCATCATGCTCAAGCAGTCGGGGATCATTCAGGACTTCAACCTTTATTCGAAAACCGGCCTGATCATTCTCTACACCTACTTCCAGATTCCCCTCGGCGTGCTGCTGCTCTACCCGGCCTTCGACGCCTTGCGTGAAGACTGGCGCGAGTCCGCTGCGTTGCTCGGCGCCAACGGCTGGCAGTTCTGGCGGCACATCGGTCTGCCGGTGCTGACCCCGGCACTGCTCGGCACTTTCGTCATCCTGCTGGCCAACGCCCTTGGCGCCTACGCCACGGTTTATGCGCTGACCACCGGCAACTTCAACGTTCTGCCGATCCGTATCGCAGCGATGGTGTCCGGGGACATTTCCCTCGATCCGAACCTGGCCAGTGCATTGGCCGTGGTGCTCGTGGCGCTGATGACCATCGTCACCGTCGTGCATCAACTGCTGCTGAAGAGGAGCTACCATGTCTCGCGCTGAATCCGGCCCGGCCGGCCTCTACCACCGCGTCGTGGTCTACCTGCTGTTCGCCATCCTGTTGTTGCCGCTGGCTGGCACACTGGTCTACTCGATCGCCAGCAGTTGGTCGGCGACGATCCTGCCCAGCGGCTTCACCTTCAAGTGGTACATCCAGCTGTGGAGCGATCCGCGCTTTCTGCACGCCTTCGGCCAGTCGCTGATCGTCTGCGTCGGTGCTCTGGTGCTCTCGGTGGTGCTGATCCTGCCGCTGCTGTTCGTCGTGCATTACTACTTTCCCAGGCTCGATGCGCTGATGAACATCCTCATCCTGCTGCCCTTCGCGGTGCCGCCAGTGGTGTCCTCGGTGGGGTTGTTGCAGCTCTACGGTTCCGGGCCGATGGCGATGGTCGGCACGCCGTGGATTCTGATCGGCTGCTACTTCACCGTGGCGCTGCCCTTCATGTACCGGGCGATCACCAACAACCTGCAAGCGATCAACCTGCGCGACCTGATGGACGCCGCGCAACTGCTCGGCGCCAGCACCTTTCAAGCGGCGTTCCTGGTGGTGCTGCCGAATTTGCGCAAGGGTCTGATGGTGGCGTTGCTGCTGTCGTTCTCATTCCTCTTCGGCGAGTTCGTGTTCGCCAATATTCTGGTCGGCACGCGCTACGAAACCCTGCAGGTGTATCTGAACAACATGCGCAACAGCAGCGGTCACTTCACCAGTGCGCTGGTCATCTCGTATTTCTTCTTCGTGCTGGTCCTGACCTGGATCGCCAACATCTTGAACAAGGACAAAAGCGAATGAGCTATGTCAGCGTCCAACACCTGCAGAAAAGTTATGCCGGCACCACGGTGTTCAGCGATATCGATTGCGAAATCCACAAGGGCGAGTTCGTCACCCTGCTCGGCCCGTCCGGGTGCGGCAAATCCACCCTGTTGCGTTGCATTGCCGGGCTGACCCCGGTGGATGGCGGCCAGATCCTCCTCGACGGCGTCGATATCGTGCCATTGAGCCCGCAGAAACGCGGCATCGGCATGGTCTTTCAGAGTTACGCGCTATTCCCCAACATGACCGTCGAGCAGAACGTCGCTTTCGGCTTGCGCATGCAAAAGGTCAATGCCGATGACAGTCACAAGCGCGTCGCTGAAGTGCTGAAACTGGTTGAGTTGCATGACTTCGCCAGCCGCTATCCGCATCAACTGTCCGGTGGCCAATGCCAACGGGTTGCCCTCGCCCGTTCGCTAGTGACCCGCCCGCGTTTGTTGCTGCTGGATGAGCCGCTGTCAGCACTCGACGCACGGATTCGCAAGCACCTGCGCGAGCAGATCCGCCAGATCCAGCGGGAGCTCGGCCTGACCACGATCTTTGTCACCCACGATCAGGAAGAAGCGCTGACCATGTCCGATCGCATTTTCCTGATGAACCAGGGGAAGATCGTCCAGAGCGGCGACGCCGAAACCCTCTATACCGCGCCGGTGGATGTATTCGCCGCCGGCTTCATCGGCAACTACAACCTGCTCGACGCCGATGCCGCCTCCAAGCTGTTGCAACGGCCGGTCAACCACCGCATCGCCATCCGCCCGGAAGCCATCGAGCTGAGCCTCGACGGCGAGCTGGACGCACAGATCCGCAGCCACAGCCTGCTCGGCAACGTCATTCGTTATCGCGTCGAAGCGCGCGGTGTGGAATTGGTGGTCGATGTGCTCAACCGTTCGGCCGCCGATCTGCATCCCGACGGACAGCGCCTGGCACTTTCCATCGATCCGACGGCCTTGTGCGAAGTAGCTTAAAAGCAGCTGCAAGCTTCGAGCTGCAAGCTTCAAGCTGTAGACTTCGGTCCACCTGATTTTAATTCTTGCAGCTCGAGGCTTGTAGCTTGCAGCTGTTCTCGGAGAGAACCCGATGGCTTTGGCAATTTTTGATCTGGACGAAACGCTGATCCACGGCGACTGCGCGACCCTCTGGAGCGAGCAGATGGGGCGCCTGGGCTGGGTCGATCCCGAGTCGTTCATGCGTCGCAACAATGAGCTGATGGACGCCTACAGCCATGGCAAATTGCGCATGGAAGAGTACATGGATTTCAGCCTCGAACCGCTGATCGGGCGTACCCCGGAAGAGGTCGAGCACCTCGTGGGGCCTTGGGTTGAAGACTTCATCGAGCCGATCATTTTCAGCGACGCGACGAGAACCATCGCCGCCCATCGCAAGGCCGGCGACCGGATTCTGGTGATCTCTGCGTCCGGTACGCACCTGGTTCGTCCGATCGCCGATCGTCTGGGCATCGACGAGATACTGGCCATCGAACTGGAAGTCGCCCATGGCGTGTACAGCGGCAACACCGTCGGCACCCTGACGTACCGCGAAGGCAAGATCACCCGCTTGCTGGAATGGCTCGATGCCGAAGAGGAAAACCTCGAAGGCGCGAGTTTCTATTCCGACTCACGCAATGATCTGCCGCTGCTGCTGAAGGTGGATTTCCCGCACGTGGTCAACCCGGATCCGGTGCTGCTGGAGCACGCAGAAAAGGCCGGCTGGCCGATCCATCACTGGAAATAACCGAAGATCCAGTGTGCACGCTACCTGTGGCGAGGGAGCTTGCTCCCGCTCGGCTGCGCAGCGGTCGCAAATCGATGCAACCGGTATGAACTGACCCAGCGCATTGACTGATTGGGGCCGCTTCGCGACCCAGCGGGAGCAAGCTCCCTCGCCACAAGGCTTGGTGATGTCAGGTGAGACTGTCGTTAATCACCAACACCAACTTGCCCGCTACCGTATTGCTCGCCAGCTCGGCGAACGCCGCTTCGGCATCCTTCACCGCAAACGCTTTGGCCAATTGCGCACGCAATCGGCCCTCGGCGAACAGCGGCCATACATGCTGGCCCAGATCACTGAGCAGATCGGCCTTGAACTGATCGTCACGGCTGCGCAACGTCGAGCCGAGCAGTTGCACGCGCTTGGCCAACACCTGCGCCAAATCCAGTTTTGCCTCGCGGCCGCCCATCAAGCCGATCAACACCCAACGTCCGTCCAGCGCTATCAGTTTGAGGTTCAACGCCGAATAATTGCCGCCGACCGGATCGAGAATCACGTCGAATGGCCCGAAGTCGCGCAGGCCCTCGATATCATCGGTGCGCACCACGCCGCCCTGAGCCCCCAGTGCTTCGCAGTAAGCCAGGCGTTCGGCGGTACCGACGCTGACCCAGCACGGGTTACCAAACGCTTTGCACAGCTGAATGGCCGCTGAACCGATTCCACTTGCGCCGGCGTGCAGGAGAATTTTCTCACCGGGTTTCAGCGCTGCAAGTTGAAACACATTCAGCCAGACGGTGGCGTAAACCTCGGGCAATGCCGCTGCCTCGATCAGCGAAACACCTTCGGGGACCGGCAATACATGCCGTCCGTCGACCACCACTTCTTCGGCCATGCCGCCCCCGGCCAGCAAGGCGCAGACCCGATCGCCGACCTGCCAGGACGAGCCCGCGCCGACCTCGCTGATCACGCCCGAGCACTCAAGACCGAGCACTTGGCTGGCCCCGGGCGGCGGCGGATAAAGCCCTGCCTTCTGTAATAAATCGGCGCGATTGAGGCCGGCTGCCACCACACGGATGCGGACTTGTCCTACATCACATGTAGGACTCGGCTCTTCAACCCATGCCACTTGACCTTCAACGCCTTGCAATGCCTTCACAGTGCCTCCATAGTGAGTCTGGACTGAGCCCGAAGCTGTAGCGCCGGGCTTTTTGCATTATGCGACCGGCTCTCAAAGAACCGGCGACTTCAAAGACGGCCTAATATGCGTTATCAATTGTCCCCGCGTCGAATCAGCATGAAGCATCTGCTCCCCAGCACCGCCCTCGCTCTTTTCATCGGTATCGGTCTGTTGCCGGTGTCGGGCACCACATTCGCAGCCAACAGCTGGGACAAGTTGCAGCCTGATCGCGATGAAGTCATCGCCAGCCTGAACGTCGTCGAGTTGCTCAAGCGTCACCACTACAGCAAGCCGCCGCTCGATGATGCGCGCTCGGTGATCATCTACGACAGCTACATCAAGCTGCTCGACCCGTCCCGTAGCTATTTCATGGCCAGCGACATTGCCGAATTCGACAAGTGGAAAACCCAGTTCGACGATTTCCTCAAAAGCGGCGACCTCAATGCCGGGTTCACCATCTACAAGCGCTACCTGGACCGCGTCAAGGCGCGTCTGGACTTCGCCCTTGCCGAGCTGAACAAAGGCGTCGACAAGATGGACTTCAATACCAAGGAGACCTTGCTGATCGATCGCAAGGACGCGCCTTGGCTCAAGTCCACCGCAGAACTCGACGACCTGTGGCGCAAACGCGTCAAGGATGAAGTGCTGCGCCAGAAGATCGCCGGCAAAGAGCCGAAGCAGATCCAGGAAACCCTGACCAAGCGCTACAAGAACCAGTTGGCGCGTCTCGACCAGACCCGTGCCGAGGACATCTTCCAGGCGTACATCAACACCTTCGCCATGTCCTACGACCCGCACACCAACTATCTGTCGCCGGATAACGCGGAAAACTTCGACATCAACATGAGCCTGTCCCTCGAGGGCATCGGTGCCGTGTTGCAGAGCGACAACGATCAAGTGAAAGTCGTACGTCTGGTACCGGCAGGCCCGGCGGACAAGACCAAGCAGGTCGCTCCGGCGGACAAGATCATCGGCGTTGCCCAGGGCAACAAGGAAATGGTCGACGTGGTCGGCTGGCGTCTGGACGAAGTGGTCAAATTGATTCGCGGTCCGAAAGGCACCGTGGTGCGTCTGGAAGTCATCCCGGCGAGCAATGCGCCGAATGACCAGACCACCAAGATCGTGCCGATCACCCGTGAAGCGGTGAAGCTCGAAGACCAGGCCGTGAAAAAGTCGATCCTCAGCCTGAAACAGGACGGCAAGGACTACAAACTCGGCGTGATCGAGATCCCGGCTTTCTACCTCGACTTCAAGGCGTTCCGTGCCGGCGACCCGGATTACAAGAGCACCACTCGCGACGTCAAGAAGCTGCTCACCGAGTTGCAGAAAGACAAAGTCGACGGCGTGGTCATCGACCTGCGCAACAACGGCGGCGGTTCCCTGCAGGAAGCCACCGAGCTGACCAGCCTGTTCATCGACAAAGGCCCGACCGTACTCGTGCGTAACGCCGATGGCCGCGTCGACGTGCTTGAAGACGAAAACCCGGGTGCGTTCTACAAAGGCCCGATGGCACTGCTGGTCAACCGCCTGTCCGCCTCGGCTTCGGAGATCTTCGCCGGCGCCATGCAGGACTACCATCGTGCATTGATCATCGGCGGCCAGACCTTCGGCAAAGGCACCGTGCAGACCATTCAGCCGCTGAACCATGGCGAACTGAAACTGACCCTGGCCAAGTTCTACCGCGTCTCCGGGCAGAGCACCCAGCATCAGGGCGTGCTGCCGGACATCGACTATCCGTCGCTGATCGACACCAAGGAAATCGGCGAAAGCGCCCTGCCAGAGGCCATGCCGTGGGACACCATCCGCGCGGCGATCAAACCGGCCGCCGATCCGTTCAAGCCTTTCCTCGCCCAGCTGAAGTCCGAGCATGACGCGCGCACCAACAAGGATGCCGAGTTCGTGTTCATTCGCGACAAGCTGGCCCTGGCGCAGAAACTGATGGAAGAAAAAACCGTCAGCCTCAATGAAGCCGATCGTCGTGCCCAGCACGCCGACATCGACGCCAAGCAGCTGGCAATGGAGAACATCCGTCGCAAGGCCAAAGGCGAAGAGCCGCTCAAAGAGCTGAAGAAAGAAGACGAAGACGCATTGGCCGCTGCCGAGCCGGACAAGGTCAAACCGGAAGACGATGCCTACCTGAGCGAAACCGGGCGCGTACTTCTGGATTACCTGAAACTGAGCAATCAGGTGGCCAAGAAGTAAGTGATGGCAATTTAGTGCTGACGATCCTCGGATCGTCATCAAACAGTCATCATTCTGTCGTGCAATAAAGGACCGGGAGCAATCGCTCCCGGTCCTTTTTTAATCGCCAGAGACTGCCATGACCACGACCGAACAGCTGAGCGCCTTGAGCTCGATCCTGACTCAAAGCGGTTTACACAGTCTGTTCCAGCCGATCATCTGCCTCTCCGAACGCCGCATTCTCGGCTACGAAGCCCTCACCCGTGGCCCGTCCAACAGCCCTCTTCACTCGCCAATTGCCCTGTTCGCCGTAGCCCGGCAGGCTGGTCGCTTGAGCGAACTGGAAATCGCCTGCCGACAAAGCGCCTGCCGCCGCTTCAACGAGCAGCAGTTGCCGGGCAAACTGTTCCTCAACGTGTCCCCGGAGTCCCTGCTCGAAGCCGCGCACCAACCGGGGCGCACCCTGCAACTGCTGCAGGACTTGGGCATCGCGCCAAGCCAAGTGGTGATCGAGCTCACCGAGCAGACGCCAATCGATGACTTCCATTTGCTGCAAACCGCTCTGCACCACTACCGGGCGATGGGATTCTCCATCGCGCTGGATGATTTGGGTGCGGGGTATTCAAGCCTGCGCCTGTGGTCGGAGTTGCGTCCGGATTATGTGAAGATCGACCGGCACTTTATCGATGGCATTCATCAGGATGCGTTGAAAAGAGAGTTTGTCGGTTCAATTCTGCAGATAGCCAAGGCGTCCCGCGCGCAAGTCATTGCCGAGGGTATCGAGCTACCGGAAGAACTCGCGGTGCTGACTGAAATGGGCGTTGACCTAGTGCAGGGTTACCTGCTCGGCCGTCCGCAGGAACATCCATCCCGCGACGCCCGCGCCATGATGCCCAAACACGACAGCAGCGCCGTCGCGCTGAACGACGAAGGCAGCGACCTGAGCGCCCTGCTCAACGACCAGCCCGCCGTGCAGCGTGATACGCCGACCGCCACCGTGCTGGAAGCCTTCCGTCGCCAGGCCAACCTCAATTCACTCGCCGTGCTCGACGAACAAGGCCAGCCCTGCGGCATCGTCCATCGCCATTCGCTTTCCGACGCCCTGCTCAAACCGTTTGCCACCGACCTGTTTGCGCGCAAACCGATCAGCCGCCTGATGAACGATGATTTTCTCGCCGTGGAAATGAGCCAGTCACTGCAACAAGTCAGCCGCCTGATCACCAGCCGCGCCCGCCAACGCATCGAAGAAGACTTCATCATCACTCTCAACGGCGGCTACCTAGGCCTCGGCCGGGTGATCGACGTGCTGAAACTGATCACCGAACTGAAAATCCAACAGGCGCGCTACGCCAATCCACTCACCCTGCTGCCGGGCAACGTACCGATCCAGCAATGCCTCACCCGCCTGCTGCAACAGGCCCGCGAGTCGATCATCTGCTACGTGGACATCGACAGCTTCAAACCCTTCAACGACATCTACGGCTACGGCCGCGGCGATGAAGTTCTGCTCTGCCTCGCCCAATGCCTCAACGAACGCATCGACCCCACCCGCGACTTCGTCGGCCACATCGGCGGCGACGACTTCCTCCTCGTCCTCGGCCCCGAAGACTGGCGCAAACGCCTCAACCAACTCCTCGACGACTTCCAAAGCCAATGCCGCCGCTTCTACCGCCCCGAACATCTGGAAGCCGGCTGCTTCGTTGCACCCAATCGCCAAGGCGTGCGGCAGGAGTTCGAGCTGTTGTCGTTATCGATCGGGGTGGTGCATTTGCGACCTGAAGCTTGCGCAACGCTTGATGCCAGCCAGCTAGCGGAGATGGCTTCGCAGGCTAAGCATCATGCTAAGGATGTTGTGGGGTTTAGTGTTTATTTGTTGGAAACTGGCACCGCTCCTATCCTTCAGCCGACACAGCTAATCGGCCAACGTTGATCAGCTAACGATGCGGATCACGTTGGCGGGTTTACTGGAGAAAGTGTCTAAAAAAGGCCATTCTGAGCTTTACCGAGAATCATCGGCAAACGCTCAGCACTTTTATCGTTTGGCAAGAGATAACTCGTTAGCCCAAACTTCGGTCAGGATAGAGTACACATGTTCGAAAAAACCCCGCGGATCTTTCATTTCATTCCATCCGAGGGGAAGCAACGAATGCGAGAAAGGATCATGTTTAAAAACGTCAGAAAGCTTACTTGTTTCGCCATCAAGAGACCGTCTCAATACAGAAACCAAGACAAGCTTGTGCCGAGGAGTCAAACCAGAAAATCTTTTCACTATAAACCTGCGAATTAACTCGGCTCTGTCTATAGGACACTCAGGATCATACTGCTCCAACTCAGCACCCAAGGTCTCCTCGCGATCATATATATCGAACCCTCCAAGAAAATGCTTCAATTGCGGATTGTATGGAGCATCGAGATAGGGATGCATTAACATCAGACGGTCTCCACCGGATACAATGCGAAAGGCTGCAAAGTCTCAAAGTCAAATTTCATTTCGAACCCGCTCATCTTAGAGATGAATCGGGGCTCTGAAGGATTCGATGGGTTAGGCTCGTATCCTTCTCCAACGTTTTCTGCCGGCATACGAACAACCAAGTTCCCCATAGCGTCTTCACCCGTAAATCGCGGCATATTTCTCGCCTCCCTCGTCAGCGATTCTTGATAAGCGTTCATCTGCGCTCGGTGAGTTAGGAACCTAGAACCGTACACACCTCTAAATTCATTTTCTTGCGCAGAAGATTCAACATAGCAATCGGACTTCATCAAAATATCAACCATATTGTTTTCGTACCTTAGACAGTTTTACTTGACATTACATAATCACTGAAGGAAAGCCTACTCAGCCAGTTCCCATCCTGTGCGGGCGTAGTTACACGCAAAGAACCGATATCATGTGAGCTGATAGATACAAAATCCTTCAACAACCTCAAGCTCCCATCCAGGCTAGATAGAATAATCGTTGCTCGTCTGGATTTTTTGTTAAACCTTGATCTTCATAGTCAAATATAAAAACCAGATCGTTCACAGTGGGCTCCCTGCCAACCTCCAACTCGTAAGCTTTAAGACCCAGAGACATTTGCGACGACATGCTTGAGGGATGAACATTCAACTTCGCTCCCTTACAGTAAAAATCCAGCTGAGGATTATCTTTTCTCAACAATGCAAAACACTTATAAAAATCACGTTCAACATAGGTTTTTTTCCGTCCGCAAATATCCGCAATCGCAATAGATATCTCTTCATCATCGCATACGAGATTGACCTTCTGCTTTTCGCCATCTTTTACGACGACAACCGAAAACTGTGTCTTCACTTACCAACCCTCCTGTACGGATTAGGAATAGAATAGCCAAACTCTCTACCATCATCGATTATTAGCGTAGCGCCAAGAATATCCTCTCGCTTAATTTCACCGGGAATAGCAATTTCCTGCTCTTGACTAAAATTATATGCTGCACCCAACTCTTTTTTGAGGTCTCGACCAGGAATCATCTTGAGGGTGTAGAGAAATCCCGGCCTCGTAAAATAGCTGGTAGCGAATGCTTTACCCATATCACGAGATAAAGAGGTGCTGATGAAATTACTAGGGGGAAAGTCACTATCGATCGAATGTAGGAATAGATCGTTGCTATCTCCCTTACTTTTGAATCCATTCTCGAAAACTTCAGACGGATCTGTTGCTGCCCCCCGATATAAGTAGGCTTGTTGTGGTAGTGACTGAGATGGATGATCTTCACCTCCCTGTATTCCTTTCGTGGGATCGATCGGTTGGAATACTGGTTTGTTGCATTTGTCGTCCGGACAATTACTCAACCCCAACGGATCCACCCACCCCGTCGGATTCGGCACGTACTGGTACTGATTCAACCCACCCGCCAGCTTCACCGGATCCGGGGTCAGGTACCGCCCCAACCTCGGGTCGTAATACCGATGGCGGTTGTAATGCAGGCCGCTTTCAACATCGAAGTACTGCCCCTGAAAGCGCAGCGGCTGGTCGAGGTAGTCTTCGCCGGCGAGGGTGACGGCGGCGACTTTGCCGTAGGCGTCGTATTGCGCGGACCAGACGATTTCGCCGCTGTAGTCGGTGAGTTCCTGCGGGGTGCCGAGGTGGTCGAGTTGGTAGTAGAACGGGCAGGCTTTTTTCGGGCCTTTGCCGTCGAGCAGCGCCAGTGGGCGAAAGGTGCCGGGTTCGTAGAGGAAGCTGCGGTATTGCGTGGCGCTGCTTTCGGCGACGAGGTGCTCGCCTTGCCAGAAGAACTCGGTGACGGCTCCGTCGATGGTTTTGCGGATGCGCCGGCCGAAGGCGTCGTATTGGTAAGTGGCGGTCTGGCCGTCGGGGCGGGTCAGGCCGATCAGGCGGTGCTGGCAGTCGTAGCGGTATTCGGTGACGAGGGTCTGGCCGTGGCCTCGGCGTTCGCGGATCAGGTTGCCGAAGGCGTCGTAGTCGTAATGACGGTCGCCTTGCATCAGCAGACGATTGCCTTTGATCTGCGCGGGGCCGGGGCGGTCCTGCATCAGCAGGTTGCCGGCCGGGTCGTGGGCGAAGGATTCGGGCAGTTCGTCGCGTGAGTGGCGAACCCGGATCAATCGGTCAAGGGCGTCGTAGCCGTAGGTGCGCTGGCCGTGGCGACTGTCGGCAATGTGCTCGAGATTGCCGTTGGCGCTGTAGGCATAATCGCGGCGGTACAGCGAGGCGCCGCGATGGCCTACGGCGTGAGCAAGTAGTCGGCCCTGATCGTCGTAGGAGTATTCGCTGAGCAGCAGGCCCTGCTGACGTTGCTGCTCGCGACCGGACTGGTAGACATGGCGCGTGAGCGGCGTGCCGTTGAGGTCGATCGCACTCAGCGCACCGCCCTTGGCGTAGTGATAATCGAGCTTGCTGTTGTCCGGCAGGCGCAGGCGTTTGAGCTGACCGCAGGCGTCATAGGCGTAACGCAAGGTGCCCCAGCCCTGGTGCTCGGTGATCAAACGGTCCTGACGGTCGTACTCGAAGGCCAGCGGATGGTTCTGCCCGTCATCGACGGCAACCAAGCGGCCGAGGCGGTCGTAGTCATAACGCACCTTGATCCCGTCGGGCAGGGTTTTGACGAGCAAACGTCCGGCCTTGTCGCGCTGGTAGTGGGTGATCAGCGATAAACCCTGCTCGCCGAACTCGGTCTTCC
>NZ_LHPA01000032.1:0-24856 GCF_001297215.1 Pseudomonas sp. RIT-PI-o
CATCCCGAACTCAGCAGTGAAACGATGCATCGCCGATGGTAGTGTGGGGTTTCCCCATGTGAGAGTAGGTCATCGTCAAGATTAAATTCCGAAACCCCAATTGCGAAAGCAGTTGGGGTTTTGTTTTAGTAGAAGTTCCTGTTTTTGCTGGCTTGTTACCGTGTTGACGGGCCAGATAAAGAATTTCTTGACGACCATAGAACATTGGAACCACCTGATCCCATCCCGAACTCAGCAGTGAAACGATGTATCGCCGATGGTAGTGTGGGGTTTCCCCATGTGAGAGTAGGTCATCGTCAAGATTGAATTCCGAAACCCCTGTCTGCTAACGCAGACAGGGGTTTTGTCATTTAAGCGTGTACAAAGATCAGGCTGTTTTACGGGCCTTGCTGCTGCGTCTTGCCTGCCACTTGCGCCACCAGATATAAACCCCCGTCCCTGACAACCCCGCAATCAACACACCCAATACTGCGATCATTATCTGCCCTGTCACCCCGATGATCCGTCCCCCATGTATCGGCAACTGGAGTCGGAAGAACTGCTCCCCAAGCGTGCCCTGTCCTGCTATTTCCTGTCCTAATAATCGGCCATCGGTACCGTGAAAGAACAACCAGGATTTACCGTGTGCGTCCGTATCGTGCTGCCCAAATCCGGCGCCGTAGAAGTTGTACTCAAAGCTGTAATACAACTCGCCGATTGCCGCCGTCAGTCCTAATCGCTTCCCCTCCTGCAATGCCCTTTCGTACACCTGTTGATAGCTCAACTGTGTCGTCCCCAGTTCATCGACTGGCATTTGCCCTCTGGCTTCATAAACGCTCGGCTCTATCGGCGAAAATAGCGAAACAGCAGGCTTGAACACCTGACTAGGCAAGTTCATCGCGACGCTGCTGACGGCGATCGGCAACAGCAGCAGCCACAGCCATAATCCTCCGGCGCGGTGCAGGTCGAAGTTCAAGCGGTAGGCATGCCCGCCTTTCACCTTCCACGCAGTAGCCCATTTCTTCCAGAATGGCTTGCCACGCGGGAAGGTCAGCCACAATGCGACAAAACAGTCGATCACCCACGCGATGGCTACCAGGCCCATCAACAGCAATCCCCAGTTACCCGGCAATGTCAGGTTGTAGTGAAACTCCAGAATGAACGGGATCAGGTTCTCGCGCTGAAAACACCATTCACCCCAGTAGCGCGCGCCTTTTTGCTCCGCACTGACCGGGTCCAGATAGAACACTTGATTGCGTTCATCGAACGGCTGGCCCGTCGCAGGATCGTTGCGTGGAACTGCCGCCAGCAGCGCCGTATGCCCCGCCTCATGGGGATACTCCATGTACCAGACCTGCAGTTTCGGATGTGCAGTCTGCACCGCATCCACCAACGCGCCCGGCGACAAGCGCTCACCGACTGACGTCGCCTCAAAGAACTGCGGATTCAGCCATTCATCCAGTTCGTGATTGAACGCCAGCACACTGCCGGTCAGCCCGGCCAACAATAGAAACACCGCAATGGCCAAGCCAATGTAACGATGCAACAAAACCAGAAACGCACGCATGCAAGACACCCCGAAGAAACGACAAAGCCAGCCCCTGAAATCAGGGGCTGGCTTTTTTATACGCAGGACAATGCTTTAGAACTGATAGCTGACGGTCGCCGCTACGTTGCGTTCTTCGCCCATGTAACAGAAATTCAGACTGGCGCAGGACGCGACATAGGATTCGTTGGTCAGGTTGTTCGCATTGAGCCGAACATCAACACCCTTCAAACCAATCTTGCCCAGGTCATAACCAATCGACGCGTCGAACAACGTATAGGAGGGCACCTTCATGGTGTTCTCGGCATCGGCCCAGCTGTAGCCGACGTAGCGCACACCACCACCCAGGCGCAGACCATCAAGTGCGGCACTGTCGAATCTGTAGTCAGCCCACAGCGAGGCCATGTGTCGCGGCGCTTGAGTGGGTGAGTTGCCCTTGTTCTCGATTACGTCGGTCGGTGTACTCAATGTGCTGATCATCGATTTGGAATACTCGATGTCAGTGAAGGTGTAACTGCCGAGCACCTTGAAGTTGTCGGTCAGTTGCATGTGCGCCTCGAGCTCCAGACCTTGCGAGCGCACAGCGCCGACCGCGCGATAGAAGTTCTCCTGGGGCAGTTTGGTCGCGAGGTTTTCCTGATCGATGCGGAACAGCGAGGCGGTGAACAAGTTGTCGGTGCCCGGTGGCTGATACTTCAATCCGACTTCCCACTGCGTGCCATCGGTGGGGGCCAGTGGGTTGCCGGCGCTGTCGGCATAGGAGTTCGGATTGAACGACTCGGAGTAGCTGATGTAGGGCGCCAGACCGTTATCGAACAGGTATAACGCGCCGGCGCGGCCAGTGAGTTTCGTGCGTCGATCATTGATCTCTGTACCAACAGGACGTCCCGCTTCAGCAATGCGGTTTTCATCGGAGGTCTCCACCCAGTCCTGACGCAGACCCAGCGAGAAGCGCCATTTGTCCATCTCGATCAGGTCTTGCAGATACACACCGGTCTGTTCGAGGCGACGCAGATAGCTGGTCTCGCCGTACATCTCGATCGCCGAGTTGCCGTACACCGGATTGAACGCATTGATCGGTGCCAGTCCACCGCTGGTCCAGTCGACCACGGTTTTACGCCGCTGATAATCCGCGCCCATCAGCACCGTATGCTTGGTCGCGCCGGTAAAGAATTCCGCCTGCAGCATGTTGTCGACGATGAACGCATGCAGGCGCTCATCACCGCCGGTGTAATAGCGGTTCAGTTCGTTGCTGGTCGGGGTGGTCCAGCCATAGGCGTAGACCTGATCCATATTCACTTTGGAGTCGAGATAGCGGAAGTTCTGCCGGGCGGTGAAGACGTCGTTGAATCGGTGTTCGAACTGGTAGCCGAACGACTGCTGGTCACGGGAATAACCATCGATCCCCGGCTCGCCCTCGAAGAAGCGCGGCGAGATACGGCCGCCATTTCGCTGATGGATCGTGCCGTCCGCCGGAACACCGCCGTGGTAGCCGCCGTCCGGATCATGCTGTAGATAGGCCTGCAGGGTCAGCGAGGTATCTTCAGTGAAATCGATGCTCAACGTCGGGGCGAGAGCGAAGCGTTTTTCCTTGTTGTGGTCGAATTGCGTGTCGGACTGATCGCTCAATCCGGTCAGACGATAAGCAATGCGCTTGTCGTCATCGACCGGGCCACTGAAGTCAAAACCAACCCCACGCTGGCCTTGTGTCCCAACGGTGGCCTGCACCTGGTGGTACGCCTCGTACAACGGTTTTTTGCTGGTGAGTGCGACCAGACCGCCGGGTGAGCTGCGGCCGTACAGCACGGACGACGGGCCTTTGAGAATATCCACGCGTTCGAGGAAATACGGATCGACCTGCATGGTGCTGTAGGTGCCGCTGTCGCCCATCGACTTGAGGCCGTCGAGGTAGATGTTGTCCACCGAGCCGTCGTTGAAACCGCGCATCGCCACGTAGTCATACCGATGCGTGGCGCCGTACGGGTTGGTCAGCACGCCCGGGGTGTAGCGCATCGCTTGCGAGACGGTTTGCGAGCCCTGGTCATCCATTTGCTCGCGCGTGACCACGGATACGCTTTGCGAGGTTTCCAGCAATGCGGTACTGGTCTTGGTGGCGATCTGGCTGTGCGTGGCGTTGTAGCCGGCCATGCTGCCCAGTGCGTTGCCGAGGGCAAAACCTTTGATGTCGGTAGTCGGCAAGGCCAGTGCTTCGCTTTCGGCGAGCGGGCGCAGGATGTAGCTGCTGCCGTCCTGACTGACGGCTTCCAGTCCCGAGCCGCCGAGCAAATGGCTCAAGGCCTGATCGGTCGAATATTCACCCTGCACGCCCGGGGATTGCTGACCTTGGGTCTGTTGTGGCGTCATCGACAAGGTGATGCCGGCCTGCCGGGCAAACTGATTCAACGCCTCGCCCAGTGGCCCGGCAGCAATGTTGTAGCGGTGGCTGACCTCGGTGCCGGCAGGGTTGGCGGCCAGACTCAGGCTTGGTAATACGCTGATGCCCAGCGCGGTGGACAGCAGGGCTGCCCGCACCGCATGGCGCAGCAGTGTCGATTCTGCAGTGAAATTCAGAGGGTTCTTACAAGTAGCGCGGACAGTCATCATGGATTTCCGTAGGCAGTCGCGAGGGCTGAGTTGAAGTGCTTACTGACTAAGCCGGACTGCCTGGAAAAACCCGCCAAAAAAATTTCACACCGCGCGCTCGAGGGTCACCCACCAACGGGTGCGGTAGCGCAGTTGCACCGGCAGCGTCTGCGGCAGGACCGCCAGCAGCCTGTCGGTGTCCTCCAGACGGAACACACCGGACAAGCGCAGCTCAGCAATATCCGCCGCGCAACTCAGAAACCCCGGGCGGTAACGGGCGACTTCAGCAATAAAGTCGCCCAGCCGCATATTGCGCGTGACAATCAAGCCATCGAGCCAGGCGCCCGCATCCATATCCAGCGTCGGTGCCGCGTGCAAACCGCCTTGATCGACCAGAAAGCTCTGCCCGGCGAGGGCTTCGAGCGAATGACCGCCAGCGCGAACCACCACTCGGCCACGGGTAACGCTGAGCCGCGTGCACTGATCTTCCTGACGCAAAATGAAACGCGCAGCGAACGGCTCATAACTCCCGTGGCGATTCTGTACGCGCAGCGGTCGGTCCGTCGCCGCGCCTTCGTCAGAGCCGCCGCAGGTAACAATGATTTCGCCGCGGGTCAGTTTGATCAGGCGCTGCCGGGCGGTGTAATCCAGATCCACGGCGCTGGCGGTGTTGAGCTCGATCCGCGTGCCGTCGGGCAACTGGAAGCCGCGCCGTTCGCCGGTCGCCGTCGCGTAGTCGGCGCTCCATTGCTGCCAGGCGGCGCTGTCCTTGGCCAGCCACGCGGCAGATCCCATCAACAGCGCACCGGACAGCAACTTCAAAGCCTGGCGTCGGCCCAGCTCCTGCGCACTGTTTTCCAGGGTGTTGAACGCGACCTGCGCGCCGGGCACGGCACGCAGGCTGGAACTCAATTCGGCGTGCAGTGACTGCACCCGTTGCCAGGCGATTTCGTGCTCGTGGTGCTCGGCGCGCCACTGCTCGCATTGGCGAGTCAGGCGGGAATTGCCGTGGTTGTCGCGCAGCCGCAGCAGCCAGTGAATCGCTTGTTTAACCACCTGTTGTCGAGGTTCAACGCGGCGACCGAGCGAGAGGTTATCCACAGGCATCAGCGTTCGTACCGCAACACATAGCAGTGAAACAACGCATCGGCGACGTAGCGTTCCACCGAGCGAACCGACACGCCCAGCTGCTCGGCGATCTGTTTGTGGGTTAGACCTTCACACTGCGCCAGCAGAAACGCCTGACGCACTTTCGGCTTCAGTCCCTCAAGCATGCGCGCAATGCTTTCCAGCAATTCCAGCACCAACGCTCGGGATTCCGCGTCGGGTGCTTCGCATGCAGGCAGATGAGCGATGGTTTCCAGATAGGCGCGCTCGATTTCCTCGCGGCGCCAATGGTCGATCACCAGACCGCGGGCAATGGTCCGCAAAAAGGCTCGGGGCGCTTTCAATTCGAGGCGCTCGGTGCGCTGGAGCAGACGCAGGAAAGTGTCCTGAGCCAGATCCGCGGCATCCGCCGCATTGCCCAGACGCGCGCGCAGCCAAGCGTTCAGCCAGCCGTGATGACTACCGTAAAGCGCCTGTACGACCAACTCAGGTGAAGACATGACCACGCCAGCCCGAACGTCACAAATGATAATTAGTCGCATTGTCATCAAGGGTTACCGATTTTGCAACTGTCGTCCTGAGGACAGTGAGAAAAATTTCATCTCAGCCGCTCTGGCACGCCGTTCGGCGGGAATCAGTCACGAATCTCATCCATTTCCTACTCGACCCTAAGATTTATCGCCGACTGGCCGACAGACTGGTGAGAAATGCGTGCACCAAAGTAGAGCGGCCAGAAGAATGCTGCCTGCGCTGTACATGGAATGTTGCATCCGGAACGCATACCCACTTTTGGCATAAGAAGTCCTCTGAAATGAATCTCAAGTTCAGCCATAAAATCCTCCTAGCCGCGTCGGGCGTCGTCGTCCTGGCGTTCGCCTTGTTCACGCTCTACAACGATTACTTGCAGCGAAACACCATTCGCCAGAATCTGCAGTCCTCCGTGCAGCAGGCCGGTGACCTGACCGCCAGCAGCGTGCAGAACTGGATGAGCGGGCGCATTCTGGTGCTGGAAAACCTCGCGCAGAACGTGGCTCATCAAGGCAAGAATGCCGACTTCCCCGGACTGGTCGATCAACCAGCCTTCACGTCGAACTTCCAGTTCACCTATGTCGGGCAGGCCAACGGTGTCTTCACCCAACGTCCCGATGCGAAGATGCCGGACGGTTACGATCCGCGTCAGCGCCCCTGGTACAAGCAGGCAGTGGTCGCTGACAAAACCATGCTGACGCCGCCCTACATGGCGGCAGTCGGTGGCCTGGTGGTGACCATCGCCATGCCGGTGAAGAAGGACGGCGAACTGCTCGGTGTGGTCGGCGGTGACCTGAGTCTGGAAACGCTGGTGAAGATCATCAATTCGGTGGATTTCGGTGGCCTCGGCCATGCGTTTCTGGTCAGCGGTGACGGCCAGGTGATCGTCAGCCCGGACAAAGATCAGGTGATGAAAAACCTCAAGGACATCTACCCGAACACCAACGTGCGCATCGAGAAGGGCAACCAGAACGTGGTGCTCAACGGCCAGGAACGCATTCTGTCGTTCACCCCGGTCAGCGATCTGCCGAATGCGCAGTGGTACATCGGTCTGTCGATCGATCGCGACAAAGCCTACGCCGCACTCAGCCAATTCCGCACCTCGGCGCTGATCGCCATGTTTGTCGCGGTCGCGGCGATTGCGTTGCTGCTGAGCCTGTTGATCAACGTGTTGATGCGTCCGCTGATCACCATGGGCCGTGCGATGAAAGATATCGCTCAAGGCGAGGGCGATCTGACCCGGCGTCTGGTGGTTGAAAGCAAAGACGAATTCGGTGAGTTGGGCAGCGCTTTCAACCAGTTCGTTGAACGGATTCACGCGTCGATTTCCGAAGTATCTTCCGCCACCCGCCATGTGCATGATCTGTCGCAACGGGTGATGGCGTCGTCCAACGCGTCGATCATCGGTTCCGACGAGCAAAGTGCACGCACCAACAGCGTCGCTGCCGCGATCAACGAATTGGGCGCGGCCACTCAGGAAATCGCCCGCAACGCGGCGGATGCGTCGCAGCACGCCAGCGGTGCTTCCGAGCAAGCCGATGACGGGCGTCAGGTGGTTGAGCAGACCATTCAGGCGATGACCGAGTTGTCGCAGAAGATCAGCCTGTCGTGCACGCAGATCGAGACCTTGAACGCCAGCACCGACAACATCGGCCACATTCTCGATGTGATCAAAGGCATCTCGCAGCAGACCAACCTGCTGGCGCTCAACGCGGCCATCGAAGCCGCGCGAGCCGGTGAAGCCGGACGCGGTTTTGCCGTAGTCGCTGATGAGGTGCGCAACCTTGCGCATCGCACCCAGGAGTCGGCAGAAGAGATCCACAAGATGATCACCTCGCTGCAGGTGGGGTCGCGTGAAGCGGTGAGCACGATGAACGCCAGTCAGGCGTCCAGCGAGCAGAGCGTGGAAGTGGCGAATCAGGCCGGTTTGCGCCTGGTCAGCGTGACCCAGCGCATCGGCGAAATCGACGGCATGAACCAGTCGGTGGCAGCTGCGACCGAAGAGCAGACTGCGGTGGTGGAAACCCTCAACGTCGACGTCAACCAGATCAACCTGTTGAATCAGCAGAGCGTGGCCAACCTCAACGAAACGTTGAAGGATTGTGATGCGTTGTCGCAACAGGCGAACCGGTTGAAGCAGTTGGTTGACAGCTTCAAGATCTGACCGCGTTATCGTTCTTCGCGAGCAGGCTCGCTCCCACAGGGTGACCGCATTCCTATAGAAGGAATGCAATCGAAATGTGAGAGCGAGCCTGCTCGCGAAAGCGGTGTGACATCCACCGCAAATCCGAAGCCTCAAACAAACAGCTTCAGCACATTCCCCATCGCATCATCGGCAAATCCCTGCACAAAATCCTTGAATCCCGGCAACGCTTCATCCCCACCCGCAGCCGGCTCGGCGATGATCGTCCAGGTCGCTCGCGACTTCCCTTCGCTCAGCGATTCCACCTGCATCGCCGCCCACAGATTCGCCACCCCCAGAGTGTTGTAAATCGTCGTCCAGGTCATGCGCCGTGCCTGTTCATCGCGGGCGTTGAGTTGTTCGACCACGATGTTGCCGTCCTTGAAGATTTTCTTGCGCAGCGAAGACACGCCTTCGCCGGTCATTTCGGTGTGCGACAGCGCCGGAATGAATCGATCGAAGCCGGCGAAATCGCCCACTACGGCCCAGACTTCTGCCGCGTCCGCCGGCACTTCCACCGACGACACAACATGGCAGCCTTGCGGATTTTTGATCAGGGTGTCGGGTTGCAGATTGCTCATGGTGTTGCTCCTTGTTGATGAGTCAGAGAAAGTTGATTTCTTTCAGGTAGTCGCAGCCGCGACGCAACAGCGCCGGGGATTTCTGCGGGTAGTGCGCGCCCATCTGCTGCACGCCGGCCTCGGCGTTGGCGTGGCCGATCAGCGAGATATCGCCGATGTCTTCTTCGAAACCGTTGAGGTAGAAACCGAGCACGCCGTACAGCGCGTTGTCGGCGTCGACCCGGTTCAGTTGCTGCTGCCAATCGGCAACGCTGACCAGCGAGAACTCGCTGCCGGTTTCGCGGAACGAAGCGACGTAGGTATCCCAGCTCAGCGGCTCGGGGTTGTGCAGATTGAACACTGCGCGCTCCGCTGAATAACGGCTGGCATGGAAGGCGATGAAGCGGGCGAGAAAGTCCACCGGCATCAGGTCGAAATTCAGCGCAAAGGCCGGCACCTGACCGAGCTGGATCGAGCCTTTGAGCATCAGCATCAAGCGGTTTTTGTGCGGCTGACAAACGCCGCTCAGGCTGTTGAAACTGATATTGCCGGGGCGATACAGATTGACCCGCACACCGCGCTCGCGCGCTCGTTCAAGGATGCGTTCGCCGACCCACTTCGACAGGTTGTAGCCGTTGCGAATGTAGATCGGTGGCGTCGCGGCGGCGGGCAACTCGAGCACTCGACCGGCGTCATCCACGGTGCTGGAGGCCGACAGGGTCGAGACGAAATTGAAGACCTTTTTGCTCCGCCCTTCGCACAGCTTCAGCAAGGCAAAGATCGGCTCGACGTTGTCCGCTGCCAGCGACTCGTAATCGAGTACGTGGTTGACGTTGGCGGCGTTGTGCACCAGCGCGCCGAACTCGCGGTCCAGGCGCTGATAATCGTCATCGCCCAGGCCCAGCTGCGGGCGACTCATATCCGCTGCATAAACCCGCACACGGCTCAGATCGAGATGCTCCAGACGGTTTTCGCGCAGGGCCTGAGCGAAGCGTTGTGTTGCCGTTTGCCCGGCGCCGTCGCGCACCAGACAGGCGACCTCGCTGGCGCCCCAACCGAGCAGCGCTTCGACGATGTGCACACCGACAAAACTGTTGGCGCCGGTGACGATGACCTTGTGCACATCGCCCATGCGGCTGATCGGCAGCGGTTCGATATCCAGCGTGCGCTCGGCGTCGGCCATGGCCTGAGCGCTGAGTGCCGCGCTGTCGTCGGTGCCGCGCACCAGCGTCGCCAGTTTGCTGATCGTCGGCAGTTCGATGAAGCGATTGATCGAAATGCTTCGGCCGAATTCCTCGCGCAAGCGCAGCAACATCCGCGACAGCAGAATCGAATGGCCGCCGAGATTGAAGAAGCTTTCGTCGGTGGAAATGTCGCTGGTCGGCAGTTCCAGCAACTCGGCCCAGATCTCCAGCAACAGCGCTTCGTCGGCGTTCGCCGGCAGGCATTTCGCAGCGCTGTCCTGAACGCTCACCGGCAATCCCAACAGCGCCCTGCGATCGACCTTACCGTTGCTGGCGAACGGCATCTGCGGCAGTTCGGTCCATGCCACGGGTTGCATGTAGTCCGGCAGAAACTGCCGGGCATGGGCTTTCAGTTCGTCCCGGGCAGCCTCGGTCTGAGGCTGGGCGAGGAACGCCAGAATGCGCCGTTGACTGTCGATGACCACGGCAATCTGCCGGTACAAGCGACTCTCGCGCAGGCAGCGTTCGATCTCTTCCGGCTCGACGCGGAAGCCACGGATTTTCACCTGATTGTCGCGCCGCCCGCACAGCTCGATACCGTGCTCGCCCCACTTGGCCATGTCGCCGCTGCGGTAGGCGCGCAAGGTCTCGCCGCCGGGCAGTGACAGGGTCAGATAGCGCTCGGCGGTCTGCTGCGTGTTGTTCAGGTAACCGAGGCAGACACCCGGGCCGACAATGAACAGTTCACCGACGGTTTGATTGGGCACCGGTTGCAGATCGTCGTCGAGAATCAGCACCTGACTGTTGGCGATCGGCGCTCCCAGCGTGCGGTTGCTGTCGCCCGGTTTCAGCTGGCGCGCGGTGATCAGCACGGTGGCTTCGGTCGGGCCGTACAGGTTGTGCAGGGTACCTTGCCGGGTCAGTTGTTCAATGACGAACGGCTCGCAGACATCGCCGCCGGTCATCACCTGCAGGCCTTCGAGTGGTTGCAGCGGCAGGATGCTCAACAGCGCCGGCGGCAGGAAGGCGTGGGTCAGTTGCCGACGGCGAATCAGCGCAACCAGTTGCAAAGGATCGCGACGCTGGGTGTCGTCCGGCACCACCAGCTCCGCGCCGACGAGCAGGCTCGGAAAGATGTCGATCAGCGACGAATCAAAGCTCAGCGACGAGAACTGCAATACCCGACTCTCGGCGCGCAATCGCACATGGTCGGCGTACCACGCAGTGAAGTGAGCGAGATTGGCCTGGCTGAGCAGCACGCCTTTCGGATGCCCGGTGGTGCCCGAGGTGTAGAGCGCCATGCACGGCGCATCGAGCTCGGGCGGGTGCAGCATCAGCGGCCGATCGAGATCGGCGTCGGTCGCCTCGATGCCACTGACATCCAGCCCCGTTATCGATTCGCTGAGCGCCTGCCGCCCATCGTGGAGCAACAACACAGCGCCGGCGTTTTCCAGGATGTATTGCTGGCGCTGCAGCGGATGACTCGGCTCCAGCGGCAAGTACACCGCGCCGCTGCCGAGAATCGCCAGGATCGAAGCGAACAACGCCGGGTTCTTGCCTTGGCAGACTCCGACCACCCACGGCTGCGGATGTTGCTCGAGCAGGGGCAGCAGTCGCTGTTGAATCGCGCGGCTGTGGGCGTGCAACTGACGATAGCTGATGGTCTGTCCGCCGAGGTACAGCGCCGGCCGTTCGGCATGCTCGATCAGGCTCTGTTGCAGACGCTCGATCAGCGGGGTCTGCGCTTGCTGCAGCAGTGCAGGGTTCGCCGTATTGTTGAGGCGGTGGACGTACGCCAGTTTGTCGAGAAACAGCAGATCTTCCAGCCGTTCGAAATCCGGCGCGCTCAGCGCAGGGGCATGGCGAAAATAATCGGCATCGCGGGAAAAACGGCTGACCAGCAACGCCACTTCGTCGACCACATGGACGAGCGCTCGCTGGCGTAAGGACTGACCATTGCCGGACGGCTCATCGCCGATCGGCACACGGCTGATCAGCGACGAGCCGAGGAAGCACAGCAAGTCGAGGGTCGGCAGGCCGCCGTCAACTTGTGCAGCGACACCCAGGCGCAGGTGCAGATGCGGGATCGCGCAGAAGTCGCCGGCGCCGATAAAGCCATCGTCGATGATCAGATCCACCGCCGCGGGTGTCGCGCCGCTGCGCGTCACTGCATGGCCATGCTGTTCGAGTTCCCGGGCCAGATCGGTCATGGCCTGGCTGGCGCCGGTGAGCAAAATGTCGAGACGTTTCATGTCGGCCTCCTCAAACCAGATAGTCGCGCAGGGCGTGCTGCACACATGGTGTGTCGAGCAGCGAGCTGTTGTGGAAAAACTTGACGATGTTGCCCACCAACGGGTGGTGGCGGTTGATCGGGAAGGCCAATCCAGCGATTTCCTCGCGCAGTGAACGCCGGGTGATTTCGCTGACCGGCAGTGCATCGATCAGGCGCAGGTCGAAGGACTTCTGGATGTCATTGGTCAGGTAATGGCCGATGAATACCGGCAGAATCTGCGCGATGGTTTCGCGGTCCGCGTCGCTGGCGGTGTGCCAATAGATGCGCACCATCCGCGCCCAGAAACTGGAATGGCGACCCTCGTCGAGCAAATGGTCGGCCATCAGGCCCTTGATCGACGGCTTGACCGAATCGTCGCGGGCGAACGCGGCGACGTCGCCGGTCACGGTGTTTTCGGCAATCGCCACGCAAATCAATTCCACCGCGCTGCGCAGGTGCTCCGGCGCCAGTGCCACGGCGGCGGGAATCGCCCGGCTCAGTTCGATTTCATCGGGCAACTGAATCGGTTCGATACCGGTCAGCGCCACCGTTTGCTGCATGAAATCCATGGCTACCAGCGCGTGGTAATCCTCATCGACCACCACGGTCATCGCGTCGTAGCGACAGGCGAACGGAAACGCCACGGCGAAGCGATTCTTGGCAATGCTGCGGGCGGTCTTGTCGACGATTTCGGTCTCGAAAATCACTACGTCATTGATGAATTTGTACAACGTCTGCACCAGCGCGAAATCACGCTGTTGCGGGCATTCACGCAGGAAGGTTTCGCTGAGCACCAGCGGCTGGCGGCTAAGCGGGTAGATGAGGCGCTGATCGTCTTCGAGCACCCGTCGCGGACGGGTACGAATAGTCGCGCGGGTTTCCCAGGCCTCGGCGAAGGATTGATAGTCGGCGGCGTTCATTGGGCCACCTCGACAACTTCTGCGCCCATGCTCAGGCGCAGCCCGTCCCACAGGGCGATGCGGCTTTCCACGGCGGCGATGGCGCTGGCATAGACTTCAGCTGCGCGCTGCGGATCGCCATCGACCAGACGTTCCAGCAACTGCTCGGCGGCGGGGCCGTGGTCTTCGGAATCGACTTCGATGTGCCGTTGCAGGTAATACCGGAAAGTCGGCGCCTGTTCGATGCCGATGCCCCAGTCATCGAGGATGCGCTGGAACATGGTCGGGATAACGCTCTCGCGACCATGCAGGAATGCGGCGGCGACACTGTGTCCCGGCGCTTGCAGGGCAATCTGCAAGGTATCGCGGACAAACTGCGCCGCCGCCGGCTCGACATCGACGCTTTGCAACGCAACGTCATAACTCACGCCTTCCTGCTGCAACGCGACGAAGCGCTCCACTGCTGTGGTGCTCGCGCCGATTTCGCGCATCGCATCCAGGTACAACTCGAAGTGGCTGTAATGGCCGGCATCGAGGCGATCGTCCGATTCCTCCCCCAGCACAATCTCGTTGATCAACCGCGCCGCGTGAGGATCGCGCGGCGGCAGCCAGGGCAAGCGTGTGCAAGTCAGTTCCTGTTGCAGGCGCTTGGTCAGCGACATGAAGTCCCATACGGCAAATACATGGGTTTCCATGAAACGGCGTAGTACCGATAACGAAGTAATCTCGGAGAAGATCGGGTGAATACTCAGTTCGGCTTTCTTCAGGGCGAGTTGCTGCTTAGTGGGCATCATGATGTCCTTTATCAGTGATATGAGGTGCACAGTTCTTTTCAGTTGCTGTAAGCGATGGAGAAAGTTGGATGGAAGTTATCCAGATACTTTCAAGATCGCGCTCTGACGCCGTTGCGGGGCCACGGTTGCTGCGTTTGGTACGTGAGGTATGCCGCGGTGAACGACAAAGTTCAAACCTGGCGAGAGAAAGCTAATACAGGGCAAAAGCAATTAACAAGTTTATTTTCAATTATTTTAAGTTGGTTGTTTTTCAAGTATGAAAGTTGCCGATAAAACTTTCAGAGCAAGTTTTATTTGGGCGAAGTTGCTCCTTTCGGCTAATTGGGGCCGAAATTGATAAAAAGAGTGAATGCCTCACTCGAAGCAACTTTTAACTAAGGAGATTGATTGAATTGATGGGGGCGAAAGTTGGCCGGGACCGGCGCCATGACTTCCTGTTTCCCGTGACAAGGCTCCTTCCGTAGGTTCCTGTTGCGGAGACTGTGCCGTCAGGGCGGCGTGTCCCCGTTCTATAGGGTTGGCGCTGGAAGAGTGCGGGTAAATTGCCGTCACGGCTATTACCGATTGGTCATTGGCATAGAGCGACAAAGCGCTGGTCCGGGCGCGGCGGGCAGCCGCGCACGCGCCGATCCGCTGCCAGAGCTGGCAGCAGAGCGGTCGCGAAGATTTGTAAGGGGATTATTCGGCGGGCGAGATGTCAGCGTGCGGTATGGCGCTTCTGCGCGGCGGGGGTCGCCAGGTAGCGGGTGATGACCTCAACGCCACGGTTGAGGTGCTGCTCCAGCAGTTCGAGTGAACGCGGGATGTCTCGCTCGATCACGGCGTGAAGCATGGCGCGGTGGTCGTCCTGAGACAGCTTGCCCAGGCCCATGGCTTCCAGGTTGAAACGCAGGAAACGTTCTTCCTCGTTGAGGCCGTCCTCCACCAGGCGCAGCAGGCGCTGATTGGGCGCCTTGCTGTACAGGGCCATGTGGAACAGACGGTTGAGGCGGCCGATTTCGTTGTAGTCGTGCTGGGCTTCCAGTTCGTCGATATAGCCGGCGGCGAGTTGATGCTCGGCGTCAGTCAGCAACGGAATCGACTGCCGTAATGCCTCGGATTCGAGCAGAATGCGCAACTCGTAGGTTTCGGTGGCATCGCCCTGAATCAGCGGCGCAACCACGGCGCCTTTGTGCGTGGTGACGCTGAGCAGCTCTTGCGCTTCCAGTTGGCGCAAGGCCTCGCGCACCGGCATACGGCTGACCCCGAACAGGTCGGCCAGATCCTGTTGGCGCAACGCTGTGCCACAGGGTAGACGGCCATCTAGAATGGCCGAGCGCAGGGTTTCTTCAATTACCGACCGGGCCAGATGCGCAGGAATCGGTCCTTCGACTTTGATGCTGTGCAGCGGTTTGGGCTTCTGAGTCACGACAACACACCCTGTAGGTCGTAATATTTGGATCCAAATGACACTAGTGATTGCTCTACAGGTTGTCAAACCTTGTAAAACATAACGCTGCCATCTCAAGTCTAGCGCGTCTTTCGATGATCTCACGGTGCCATTGTTTTTTGCCGGGCTAAGCTTCACCATCAAACGCTTCCTTTCTGTCCTCTGGAAACCTGCTGTGGCGGTACGTTTCGCGATCCCTCGGACCTTGCGCTGGCTTGGCTGCGCATTGCTGCTGGCCGGCGTCATGCTGGGCGGTCTGCACGCCGATTGGGATTTTTCCGCGATCAGCCGCAAGGCCACTGCTCTTTATGGGCCACTGGGTGCCGGGCAGCAGCGCATCGACGCCTGGCAGAATCTGCTGGCGACGCAGAAGCAGGTCAGTGAGATGGACAAGCTCAAGGTGGTGAACCTGTTCTTCAACAAGCAGGTGCGCTACGTCGAGGACATCGATCTCTGGCGCGAGGTGGATTATTGGGAAACCCCGATCGAAGCGCTGTGGAAGGGCGCTGGCGACTGCGAAGACTACGCGATCGCCAAGTATTTCAGCCTGCGCCATCTCGGGGTTTCCAGTGACAAGCTGCGCATCACCTACGTCAAGGCGCTGCGGCAGAACCGCGCGCACATGGTGTTGACGTACTATGCGACCCCCGATGCCATGCCGCTGGTGCTCGACAGCCTGATCGATCCGATCCAGCCGGCGTCGCAGCGGACCGATTTGCTGCCGGTCTACTCTTTCAATGCCGAAGGTCTGTATCTGCCGGGCGCCAAGGGCAATAAAAAGGTCGGCGACACCAAACGCCTGTCGCGCTGGCAGGATGTGCTGAAAAAAATGCAGGCCGAAGGTTTTCCGGTCGAGACGACTAACTAGGAGCACGCGCTCAGATGTCTTTGTTCAAACAGCTGTTGATCGCTATCTGTCTGTTCCTGGTCGTGGCCTTCACCGGCAGCTTCATGGTCAGCCTGGAGAGCTCGCGCACCCAGTACGTCAACCAGTTGCGCTCCCATGCGCAGGACGCCGCGACGGCGCTGGCGTTGTCGCTGACGCCGAATATCGACGACCCGGCGATGGTCGAGCTGCTGGTCAGTTCGATTTTCGACAGCGGCTATTACGCGAGCATTCGCGTGGTCGACGTGAAGACCGAGCAGACCATTGTCGAGCGCAGCGGCACTCCGGCGGTGAGCAACGTGCCGGACTGGTTCGTCAGACTGATCGGTCTGGAACCGGCCGGTGGCGATGCGCTGGTCAGCCGCGGCTGGGAGCAGGCGGCGCGGGTCGAGGTGGTCAGCCATCCGATGTTCGCCGTGGCCAAGCTGTGGCAGAGCGCACTGGGCAGCCTCGGCTGGTTGTTGATCTGCGGTGCGCTGAGCGCGGTGCTCGGCGCGCTGCTGCTGCGTCGGCAGTTGAAGCCGCTTGATTACATGGTCCAGCAGTCCCATGCCATCGCCCGCCGCGAGTTTCTCAGCCTGCCGGATCTGCCGCGCACGCCTGAATTGCGCAGGGTGGTGCAGGCGATGAATCAGATGGTCGAGAAGCTCAAGACGCTGTTTCAGGAGCAGGCCGAGCGCAGCGAAAAACTGCGCACAGAGTCCTATCAGGACAACCTCACAGGCCTGGCCAACCGCCGCTATTTCGAGATGCAACTGAACAACCGGGTTAGCAACCCGGAGCAGGCCAGTTCCGGTTATCTGCTGCTGTTGCGGGTCAAGGATCTGGCCGGGCTCAACCAGCGTCTCGGCGGCCAGCGCACGGACCAGTTGCTCAAAGCCGTCGGTGAGCAACTGACCCGCGAGTGCGCAAGATATCCACAGACTCAAGACTTGGTAACGCGAATTCGCGGCGGTGAGTTCGCCGTGCTGGCGCCGGGGCTGGTGCGCGAGGAGGCGTTGCAGCTGGCGCAGAATCTCGACAATGCACTGAGCAGCCTGCATGCCACCGGCGCGACCGATGTGCCGGCGGTGGCTTCGATCGGGCTGGCGCCGTTCGCCCATGGTGATTCGCCGCAAGCAGTGCTGACCCTGGGCGATCAGGCATTGGCGCAGGCCGAAGGCCAGGGCGAGCAGAATTGGGCGTGCATCGATCAGAGTCTGGTAGCGGAGGTCGGCGACGATCACCACGCCTGGCATCGACTGCTGGATCAGGCCCTGAGTCAGCAGCGTTTCGAGTTGTACTTCCAGCCGGTGGTCGCCGCGCAGGACACGCAACTGGTGCTGCATTACAAAGTGCTGTCGCGCTTGCTCGACGAGCAGGGCCAGACCATTCCCGCCGGGCGCTTCCTGCCGTGGCTGGAGCGTTTCGGCTGGACCGCACGGCTCGATCGGCTGATGCTCGAACGCGTGCTCGAGCAGATGAAGGCGCACGAAGATTCGCTGGCGCTGAACCTGTCCTCGGCGACGCTGGCCGATCCGCAGGCGTTGAACAAAGTGTTCGAGATTCTGCGCGCACACTCCAACCTCGGCGCGCGTCTGACTCTGGAAATCGGTGAGGAGCAGTTGCCTGAACAGGCAGTGCTGGAACAGTTGACCCGACGCCTGCGCGAGCTGGGTTTCTCGCTGAGCCTGCAACGTTTCGGCGGACGCTTCAGCATGATCGGCAACCTGGCGCGGTTAGGTCTGGCGTATCTGAAGATCGATGGCAGCTACATTCGGGCGATCGATCAGGAAAGCGACAAGCGTCTGTTCATCGAAGCGATCCAGCGCGCGGCGCACAGCATCGATCTGCCGTTGATTGCCGAACGGGTCGAGACCGAAGGGGAGTTGTCGGTGATTCGCGAGATGGGCCTTTATGGCGTGCAGGGGCAGTTGCTCGGCGAGCCGAAGCCATGGCGGTGAGCCAGGAAGCGCCCTCACCCTAACCCTCTCCCAGAGGGAGAGGGGACTGACCGTGGGATATTTACGAGATACGCCGACGTGCAAGAACTCCACTGAATCCAAGATCGACTCGATCTCTCAGGTCGATGGATAGCGCCAGACACCTCGATCGGCTCCCTCTCCAGAGGGAGAGGGGACTGACCGTGGGATATTTACGAGAAAGGCCGACGTGCAAGAGCTCCACTAAATCCAAAGTCGACTCGATCTCTCAGGTCGATGGATAGCGCCAGACACCTCGATCGGCTCCCTCTCCAGAGGGAGAGGGGACTGACCGTGGGATATTTACGAGAAACGCCGACGTGCAAGAGCTCCACTGAATCCAAGATCGACTCGATCTCTCAGGTCGATGGATAGCGCCAGACACCTCGATCGGCTCCCTCCTCAGAGGGAGAGGGGACTGACCGTGGGATATTCACGAGATACGCCGACGTGCAAGAGCTCCACTGAATCCAAGATCGACTCGATCTCTCAGGTCGATGGATAGCGCCAGACACCTCGATCGGCTCCCTCTCCAGAGGGAGAGGGGACTGACCGTGGGATATTTACGAGATACGCCGACGTGCAAGAGCTCCACTGAATCCAAAATCGACGCGATCTCTCAGGTCGATGGATAGCGCCAGACACCTCGATCGGCTCCCTCTCCCTCAGGGAGAGGGCTGGGGTGAGGGTAAGCTGTTGATCTGGGCTGGATCAGATCAACCCGCCCTCATCCTCATCGATCAACTGGCTCAACCCGCCCAGCGCTTCACGCGCCTGGGTGCGGTCCATCAGTTTGGCCTGGGCCGCCGCCGGCAGGTCGGTGACGCGGATCACGCCTTTCTGGGTCAGCACCTGAATCAGGTCGTCGAGTACCCGAATCATTTCAAAGTCGCTCTGCTTGAGCTGTCTGAGGCTGTTTTCCACGGCTTCGTTGGCGTACCACGCCTGAATCTCATGGTTGTCGGCGGGCAGCGTTTCCGTGGCCTCGGCGTACGCCGCAGCTTCCACGCGAATCAACTGGCCTTGCGCATCGCGTTGCACGTAAAACATTGAGCATCCCTCACAAATGAACAGCGTCATGCTGTCAGCAGCATAGCCAACTGCGCGCCAGTATGCGGGGCGACGATGCAATCGTCACCGCTGCATTGCCTGAAAACGCGACGGCCGCCTCAGCGGAGGCGGCCGTTTTTGTTTCAGCCTCAGCTGTTGTTGTGATCGACCTTGATGGTCGGGTCGCTGCCGGCAATCAGGTTGTGCAGGTTGGCGCTCGCCCAATTGTTGCCTTCCAGTTTGATCGTCACGTCCGGCGTCGCCGCAGCGGCATCGCCCGAGTTGAATTTGCCCGCCGAGCTGACTTGCAGCGACGACGTGCCATCGACCGTGGTGATTTTCAGGAAGTTGTCGATCGTGCTGCCGGTCTCGCCCTGCAACAGGTCGCGCAGGTCGATGCGGTCGCCTTCGCTGGCTTTGAAATCCTTGATCACATCGTTACCGGTGTCGCCCGATTTCCAGACGAAGGTGTCACCACCGGAACCGCCGATGAGGATGTCGTTGCCCTGACCACCGATCAGCGTGTCTTTGCCGCTGCCACCGAGCAGGATGTCATTGCCTTTGCCGCCGTCGAGCAGGTCGTTGCCGCCCGAGCCGAACAGGATGTCATTGCCTGCGCCACCGAGCAGCGTGTCGTTGCCGTCATGTGCGCCGGACACATCGAATGCCTGGTAGTGTTCGGTGATGTACTGGTGCACGTTGCTGGTGCTGACTTTGCTGACCTCGACGCCGGTTTCCCTGGCGACGAACGCCTGCATCGCCTGGTAACCCTCGCCGGCAATGCCGTTGAAGCTGACCAGATCGCCGAACAGGATGTCATTGCCTTCGCCGCCGTTGACGGTGTCGTTACCCGGCATCGTGGCTTCGGTATGACCGATGATCGAGTTGGCCAGGTCTTTCGGATCAATGTTGGTCTGCGGCGTTTTATCCGAATCGTACGGTTTCAGGTCATCCAGGGTGACGCCGCTGTTCAGACCGATCGCTTCGACGTTCGACAGCCCGCTGAGCAAGGCGAAGCCGCTGGCCGAGTTGCTGGTCGTCGACGAGTTGGTGCTGTTGCCGGTACCGGCCAGGTTCGACAGCTCGTAAGTGCCGTCGCCCTGAGCGTGGATGGTGCCTAGGTTGCTGCTGCTCCAGCCCCACCATGAGCTGTAGGTTTGCAGAGTCACGGTGCCGGCACTGTTGATCGTCAACGCATGGGTGTTGTCGATGTAGGTGCTGAAGGTGTCGCCCGGCTTGTAGTTGCTGGTTTTCACCACGTCATCGAGCTTCACATTGCCGTACAGCGTCGGATTGGCTTGCTCGCCGGTCTGGTAATAGGTCGGTTGGCCGTCGGTAATGAAGTATGTGAGGTTCTTCGCCCCGGTGTTGGCTACGGCATCGGCACTCTGGAACCAGTTGGCCGTGGTCTTGAACACGTCCTCGTAGTTGGTGCCGCCGCCGGAGCCCATCGAGTCCAGCACGGCTTTGAGTTGCGCCAGCGCATTCGGGTCGTTGAGGTTCACCGACACCGACTTGTTGACCTGGGTATCGAAGTCCACCAGGAAGATGTTCACCGTGCCGGAGTTGCTGCCGCCCAGGCTCTGCTTGAGGCTGTTGAACACCGAAGTCAGCGAGTCTTTCGCAGCGTTCAGCGACGACGTGCTCATGCTGCCCGAGCTGTCGACCATGAACGCGATGTTGTAATTGGTGCCCGGGACCACGGTCAGGCCGCCGATGTCAGCGACGATGATGTCGTTGGCGTCGGTGCCGGTTACGGTGTCGTCACCCGAGGTGGCGGTGACTGCGTTGTACACCGCAGGCACTACGGTGACCGGAATGGTCGCGGTGCTGCTCGCCGAGCCGCCGACCTGTTCGGTCGACGTCGAAGTCACGGTCAGGTTGAATTGACCGTTGTAGTAGGTCGGCGGAGTCACGGTCAGAGAGCCGAGGTTCCAGCCAGTGACATTGGCTTCGCCATTGCTCGCGGTAACGGTGAAGGTATGCCCCGCGCCATCGCTGAGCACCGAACCGACCGGTGCACCGCTGATCTTCACGCTCAGGGTTTCCGAGCCGTCGGTGTCGGTCAGCGCGGTGCTGATCGCCGACAGCTTCACCGTGGTGCCCTCGGCGCCGGTGTTGAGCTTGTAGCCGTCGTAGTAACCTTCGCCGTTGGTGCCGTGCAGATCGGACACCGTCACGCCCGAGTTGATCAGGTCCTGCACACCGGTGTAGATCGGCACGCCAGCGTTGCTCAGGTCGATCGGTGTGCTGCCGTTGACCGACAGGTTGACGTCGTAGCTGCCCGGGCCGCTCTGGTTGTGGTGGTAGATGTCGAGGGTGTAGTAGCCGCTGGTGGTCGGGGTGAACGAACCATTGATCGCACCGCCCGCGCCCCAGGTACCCGAAGCCACGTTCTTGCCGCCGATGGTGATCAGCAGGCTGTCATCGGCGACGCCGCTGAAGCTGTAGGTCTTGCCGGCTTCCAGGTAGATCAGGCCAGAGGTCTTCGACGCCGTACCGGCGGCGACGCTGCCGTCGGACTGCACGTTGGTGACGTTGCCGCTGGAGTTCGGTTTGCCGGCCGCGTCGATCACGCTTTTCAGGGTGGTCGAGTTCGCGCCGCTGCCGTCAGTGCCCAGACCCGAGAGGCCGGTCCAGATTTCTTTGATCAGGCCAGTGGATTTCACGCTGTTGTCGGCCACGGCCACGGTCGGCGCATCCGCCACCGGCGTGATGTCGATCTTCACCGTGCCGGTATTGCCCAGCGCCTGGCCATCGGTAGGCTGGAACTTGATCTGCGCGTAGTCCGCCTGATTGTTGCCCAGACCGGTGCCGCCGTAACCGTTGGTGCCCGACTCGTTGGCATCCGGGAGGAAGCGCAACTTGCCAGCGTCGATGTCGGCCTTGCTGAAGGTCTGATTGTTGGCAACGTCTTTCCAGGTCGAGCCGTCCAGATACTGCAGTTTGCCCTCGCCCGGCAGCTGAGTGATCTTGATCCCGAGGCTGGTTGCAGGGCTGTCGACATCGCTGACGCCAAAGGTCGACCAGCCGAGGACCAGCGGCGTGTCTTCGCTGCCGGTGACATTGCTCGGCGCAGCGACCGGTGCATCGTTGACCGCCACCACGTTGACCGTGGTGGTCGCGGTGTTCGAGTAGTTGCCGCCATCGGTCACCGTCACGGTGATGATCCGAGGCACGGTGCTCGGGTTTTCGCTGCTGTTGGTGAAGCTGATGTTCTTGATGACCTGCATGTAGTCGGCCAGCGTCGCGTTACCCGACAGCGTGAGGGTCACCGTGCCGTTGGTGCTGTTGGCATTGATGGTGATGCCGTTGACGCTGTTGCCCAGATTCAGTGCATCGCCGTCCTGACGGTTGGTCAGCACCACGGTGGCGCCGGTGAGCATCGTGCTGTCCGGGTCGGTGATGCTGATGTCGGTATCAGCGATCGACACGCCGGCGCCCGGGGTGTTCTCGGTGAACGTCACTTTGTAATCGGCACCGGTCGCGCCGCTGGAGTTGTTGGCGTCCAGATCGAGCACCGGTGGCGCATCGTTGTCGATGATCGAAGTACTGACGCTGCCATTGGTGCTGCTGACCGCGAGGTTCTCGAAGTTGCCGCCGGTAGCCGAATCGATCTTGACGACGAAGTTCTCGGTGCCTTCGGTGATCTTGTCATCGAGGGTGGCGACGTTGAACTGCGCGCTGCTGGCGCCCGCCGGGATCTTCACGGTGTACACACCGGTGAAGTCCGAACCGTCGGCAGCGGTGCCGCTGTAAACGATTTTCAGGGTCACTTCGGTCTGCGCCGGGTGATTGAGGCTGACGGTGTAGCTGGCGGTCTGGCCCTCGGTCACCGAGCTGCTGCCACTGATGCTGACGGTGGTGGTGTCGATCGTGTCAGTGACGCTGGTCACTGCTGGCGTGCTACTCGGTACCAGGTTTTCGAAGCTGCCACCGGTTGCGGTTTTGATCGTGGCCTGCACCGAGCCGGCGTCTTTGTAGACGTCGTCGGCGGGTGCTGGAACGTTCACGGTGCCAGTGGTTTCGCCTGCTTTGATGGTGATGACAGCGCCGTTGCTCAGGGTCACGGTGACCGGCGAGCCCGCCGGGTTGGTGAGCGTGGCGGTGTAAGTGATCTGGCCACCTTCTGCTACCGAGCCAGTCGCCGACAGCGACAGGTTGGTGGTGTCGACGGTGTCGGTCACGGTGGTGCTGACCGGAGTCTTGTCCGCGACCAGGTTTTCGAAGTTGCCGCCGGTCACGCCGGTAATCGAGTTGGTCAGCGGAGCTTGGCCGGTCAGCGCATCGTTCGAAGCCACAGCGGTTGCAGTGCCGGTGGTTTGACCGACGCCGATGGTGATGGTCTGACCATTGGCAAGGGTCACGACCACAGGCGAACCGGTTACTGGCGCACCGACTGTGGCGGTGTAAGTCACGGTGCCGCCTTCTGCTACCGAGGTATCGGCGGTCAATTTGACCGTCGAGGTGTCGATGGTGTCAGTGACCTGAGTCACTGCTGGCGTGCTACTCGGTACCAGGTTTTCGAAGCTGCCACCAGTTGCGGTTTTGATCGTCGCCTGGACCGAACCGGCGTCTTTGTTGACGTCGTCGGCGGGTGCAGGAACGTTCGCGGTGCCGGTGGTTTCGCCTGCCTTGATGGTAATCACGGCGCCGTTGCTCAGGGTCACGGTCACAGGCGAGCCTGCGGGGTTGGTGAGCGTCGCGGTGTAAGTGATCTGACCACCTTCTGCTACCGAGCCAGTCGCCGACAGCGACAGGTTGGTGGTGTCGACGGTGTCGGTCACGGTGGTGCTGACCGGAGTCTTGTCGGCCACCAGATTTTCGAAATTACCGCCGCTGACGTTGGTGATCGCATTAGTGATCGGCGCGTGGCCGGCCAGTGCATCGTTCGAAGCAACAGCGGTTGCAGTGCCGGTAGTTTGACCGACGCCGATGGTGATGGTCTGACCATTGGCAAGGGTCACGACCACAGGCGAACCGGTTACTGGCGCACCGACCGTGGCGGTGTAAGTCACGGTGCCGCCTTCAGCAACCGAGGTATCGGCGGTCAATTTGACCGTCGAAGTATCGATGGTGTCGGTGACTTGAGTGACGGCTGGCGTGGTGCTTGGAACCAGGTTCTCGAAGTTGCCACCGGTGGCGCTGGTGATCGTTGCCTGGACGGAGCCGGCGTCTTTGTAGACGTCATCGGACGGTGCCGGAACGGTCACATTGCCGCTGGTTTCACCAGCTTTGATGGTGATTACTGCGCCGTTCGACAAGGTCACGGTCACAGGCGAGCCTGCGGCGTTGGTCAGTGTCGCGGTGTAAGTGATCTGACCACCTTCTGCTACCGAGCCAGTCGCCGACAGCGACAGGTTGGTGGTGTCGACGGTGTCCGTCACGGTGGTGCTGACCGGAGTCTTGTCGGCCACCAGATTTTCGAAGTTGCCGCCGCTGACGTTGGTGATCGCATTAGTGATCGGCGCGTGGCCGGTCAGCGCATCGTTCGAAGCAACAGCGGTTGCAGTGCCAGTAGTCTGACCGACGCCGATGGTGATGGTCTGACCGTTGGCCAGAGTCACGACGACAGGCGCACCGGTAACTGGCGCACCGACTGTGGCGGTGTAAGTCACGGTGCCGCCTTCTGCTACAGAAGTGTCAGCGGTCAATTTGACCGTCGAAGTGTCGATGGTGTCGGTGACTTGAGTGACGGCTGGCGTGGTGCTTGGAACCAGGCTTTCGAAGTTGCCACCAGTGGCGCTGGTGATCGTTGCCTGCACAGAACCGGCGTCTTTGTAGACGTCATCGGACGGTGCCGGAACGGTCGCAGTGCCGGTGGTTTCGCCAGCCTTGATGGTGATCACGGCACCGTTCGACAGGGTCACGGTAACAGGCGAGCCTGCAGCGTTGG
>NZ_LHPA01000042.1:0-5541 GCF_001297215.1 Pseudomonas sp. RIT-PI-o
CATAACCTCTTTAGGTCACCGTCAACAGCGCCCCTTTCCCCCGAGCCTGGTCCCGGGCACCCCGGTTTTCCATAGGCTCCGCCCTCCTGACGAACATCACAGAAATCAGGCGATTTCCGGTGCTCAAATCAGAAGAGGCGAAACCCGACAGGACTTAAAGATACCTACCATTTCTAGCAGGTGGCTCCCTCGTGCGCTCTCCTGTTCCCACCTTACAGATTAGCCCGTGTCTTTCCGCTGTTATGGCCGCGTTTTCTCATACTACGCCTGACACTGGGTACTGCTTAGGTGGTTCGCTCCAAGCTGGACTATATGCACGAACTCCCCGTTTAGTCCGACTACCACGCCTGTGCAGGTAACTGTTCTCTTGAGTCCAACCCTGACAGACACGACAAAACGCCACTGGCGGTAGCCATTGGTAAGAGGTTTAGAGGAGAGTCTTGAAGTTTCTGGTGTTATGGGGCTACACTAAGAGAACGGATTTGGTGACTGCGCTCCTCCAAGCCAGTTACCTTGGTAACGAGATCTGCCAGGATCGCGCTACCTTAGAAAAAACCACCTGCCAGGGTGGTTTTCTTCTTTTAAAAGAGAATACATTTAGAAAATCTGTCCCGCAAGAAATAAAGCTTATTTTTTCTTTGTCAAATAAAACCTATGGTCCATATCTAAGAAAACTGCATAAAAAACGTTACAGTCTAAGTAATAATTTTTACCTTTGTACTTTATAACCTTTCCATGGCAATTTTGGGGTACGATAAAGCCAACTAAGCGTGTCTCATAATCCATTCTAAACCGTCCCCACTCTACTCCCTTAGGAACATGATCGGGGTTATCAAAATCGCTGTTATCCGGAAAATTAACATAATTTTCATACACATGACCACTACCTTTACCAATTGTCTCTAACATCCAATGTGTTAAAGGCTCTCTACTATACACTCTGAGTTTTGTATAAAAGTCCGCAAGCGCCTCTTTTTTTAGATTATTAAAATCATAACCAGGACTTTCTGGATTGAAATAAGAAAAGTTGAATTTAAGTCTCGACGAAATGTCATTCTCCTCGTGTCCAACTGTTTTTTTCTTTTCCTCTTCTTCAATCTCACCTTTTTTGCTATCTATGAATGAGGATTTCTTTTGGTTTTTAAACCTACTCATAAATTAGGAACCCCTCCCAGTTTTTTCTTTAGGTATAACCCTGATATTTTCCTATCAGACCTCAAGACTGAGTTAGGAAGAATTTCATTAGGTATCTCATCCAGTCGATAACAAAAACTCTCTACCCCACTCTTGTCAACTAATACGGTTCTATACTTACCCAAATAATCCATTATCTCTGTATTGTGAGCAGTGAAAATAAACTGTGCTTTCTGGGTGTTTTTTATTTCATCCTCAAACAAATCAAGTATTTTTGGCAGCATCATTGCATGAAGGTGAATATCAAACTCATCTAAAGCTAACACTGCTCCTTTTTTTATTACATACCAATATACCGCTAAGTTCTTATATAAAACTTTTGTCCCGCTTGACTCATCATGAATAACAAGGTTGCTCGTGCCGCCTTCATACTTATGCTCGAAAATAGGAAGATAGCTTGCTTCATCAGGACTTTCTGAATCACTTTTTATTATCTTAACATCAGCAATAGATGAGTCCATTGACTTGAGAAAATCCACCATAAACTCTCTGATGCTATCGTTATCATGATAAAGCTTTGATACATCTCGAAAATCTAAGCTTGAAAACTTCTCACTCAATCCAGAGTAACCCACATTGCATACAAAGGAATTGAAGTAGCTTCTTACTGAAGTAATATCTTCCATCTCAGAATTAAAGTTAAAATTATTACTTAAGCTGATGACTGATGCATTAGTTTTTAATTTTACCTTTTTTATCTCACCAATAGACTTAAGGCACTTAATTATCTTATCGCCTTCTCTTTCAAAGACTACGACTTCTCTTTTTAGTTTTCGAGATAGCTTTTCATAAAAAACGCGCTCTGCATCTAAAGATAACTCATAAATATAATTGCTTTCATCAATACAAAATTCAATAACAAAATCGCTAGGCTCTTTATTTGCAAAGAATGAGTCTATAGGTATTTTACTATCAGCGCTAGTATCCGCAGAGTTTGCTATAAACCTTGCAATAAAACCAAGCCCTCTTATTATATTTGTTTTCCCAGATCCGTTCCCTCCTTTAATCCCCATAATATAACTTATGCCGTTTCTATTTGGCACTGTGTCTCTTACTCTTTTATCAAAAAGAAAGGACACTTCACCGCCTTCTTTGAATGAAAAGAAGTTTCTGAACCCAAAATGCTTAATCACTTTAAACCCTCCGTAATTCCTTAAGGCTACATTATGACAAAAACGTCAAAAGCTACAGGATAAGATTCAAAATAATTGCTGTTTGTTCAATTAATCTGCAGTGGTTGAGTCATAGTGAATTATTGATGATGAACACGGTTACTATGAGTGTGCTCTTCACGTTTGCAGCCTCGGAGAAGCAATTTTCATCCATACCCAAAAACACTCTGTTTTTACCATAACACCTCTTTGCCGCACCCCCGGAGAGGCCCTCAGCGCCATTCTGCCGCGAAGGGGGCGTTTCCGGCACCTTTCTCTGGCTTAAACCCTGAAAAACGGCCCTGATGATTTCTGCGCGGCTGCATAGGCATGCACCAAAGTGAATGGGGAAGGATTTGGGGCGGATGTTGTAACCAGAGGGGGATTTCTGGCACAAAACTCGTTACAGGGAGCATCACTGGCAATTACTTTTGATGCCCCGATCACAGGTCAGACCACGAGTGCTTTGTGACCATAAAAATGAGATTAAATTATTCTCGGTTCTCCATTTTGTGAGAGCCATACCCTGGGACAATTAAAAGGACTACACAGCATGGCAAATCATTGGTCAGGTCAGAAATGCACCGAAACTGGTACGTACGGCCAGTATAAAGACACAGATAATACTTATGCAGGTTCATCTTATGATCGTCACGTCGATAAGGGTGAAAACTTCCCGCCAAGCCTGAATAATCACCACTTCACCAAAAAGTAAAAACCTCCTGATGGGGCCTGCGCCCCATCTCCACACCTGTACGCAGACCTGCATCAGCCATAACGGTGAACGGGCGCACAGTTTACTGTGTGACGGTGAGGCGTTGGCCAAGCCGTCAGGCGCGGCAGTCCACTTGCTGACGCTGTTCTATCCTGCGTTCATCAGAGATTAAAAGAAGATTTCGACGCGTCGAAATTTATTAGGGTGCCGGGCGGAGCCTGGCCAGGAGGATTTGGCGTGCCGGCGGTACTCCAAATACACATCTTGTCCCGCTGTTTTGTGGCGCCGGCGCAGCTGGCGGTGGTCACAAAACATTTCCTGTCCGGAGTTAGGGTTTTCTGACCTGCTGCAGTTTCTGCGTGCCCAGAAAGCCCTCAAGGCTCAGATCTTCGTTGAGCCCGTCCCAGTGAATGCCGTGCGGGCTCAGTTCAAAAGTTGCAAGCTGCTCTGCGGTGGCGCCGGCCAGCGCGGGAAAATAAGACAGCGGTACGCCCAAGGTGCGCCCGTCGCTCAGCTGCAGCCACATGTTGTAGGGATCAAATTTTGCCGATTTGATGGAAACGCTCATCACGACCTCCGGTTGACCGTCACGAATTTACGTTGATAGTATGCCCGGGTAGTCCTGTCGTCCATGACGACCACCAATGATCCCACGGCCTGAGAGGATCGCCTTCGGGTGGCTGTACAGAACACTCCCGCAGCCTGAAAGGGAGAACGCAAAGCGTGGTACATCTGCTCACCCCTGGAAGCAGATATCGTCATAAACAGCGCACCTACGACGCGACGATGAGGGTTTCTTACACTACGCAGTGACGAACACAGTATATCCTGCCATCTGCTGACGGTTTTCAGGCCGCGGTAAATACCCCCTTATAAATCCGACAGGATTTATCCGCGGGAAACGCGTGATTTCCCGTGCTCACCATTCCGTTTTCCGGAAAGTACACGTTCTGCAGCGGCAAACGCGCCTGCGGACTGAGCGGCGTCACTTTGATGCTGGCAATGCCAGTACAAAGTGACGCGTGAAAAAACCACACTGCAGCCCCTGCGGCACAACGCTTTACGGCGATCTCCACAATCTGACGTGCACGTATTACGTGTTTTCATGCGCCCTGAACGGGCCTTAACCCAGCGCTGCGGACATAACTGCAGACGTGTTCAGACAAGAAAGGAAAATAATCAGCTCGGTATCGATGGCGACACCCGGAAGCGGGTGTGTGGAGGGAGTCTGACGCAAGTCAGCCCGGCGTAAGCCGCGAACAGGTCAGCGACCTGGGGAAACCTCGCAAGAACTCAACAATCTGTCATCCCGATGCACAGATACCAGCTGAGACGCAGGAAGCGCAAAAGTAACCGTGTCGTCGGGACCGAAGCACTGGATAAGAGTAAGGTTACAGGGTTAAAGACCGGTTATTTCCAGAACTGCCACCATTTAGCCGGAGGCGGTAAAGGTTGCTGCGCGCCCTGTTTATGCTCAAGAAGCAGCATTGCCTGGCGAAGGGAGCTGATATGTTCATCCCGCGAAGTTACAGCCTCTTTTAAACCCTCATTTTCCTTTTGCAACAACTCAATCTCATGCTGCAAGTGCTGTAAATCAGGGCTGTTAACCTGTGTAATTTGCTGCTCCGGGTTTACTGTAAAATCTGTAGCAGGAGGTAGGTTTTCAATAGTGCCAAACACCCTTATAAGCTCAGACGTATCAATGTTCTTTACAGTCCTTCCCGCCTTTACAACTGACGTAAAATTAAGTTGTCCGCTGTTCATCAGCTTGTAAATGGTAGGTCGACTAATGCCGGCAAGCCTGGCTGCTTCACTGATTGATACTTTTGCCATGCAAATTTCGCTATTCCTGAGTTAACGTTGCCATAAGACTGCTATGAAGACGTTCAGCATCCTCATGGAGCTTTTCACATATATCCGCTTCACTGTCAAAATCCAGCTCGTTGAGCTTTTCCAGCAGGAGCAGACTCTGGTCCTGAATGAATTTTGCCATGTTCAGCGCAGTTGTTTGCTGTTTGGTCATCAGACGCTCCCGTGCATACGTGTAATATGCTGAGAACTGGTGAAATGACGCTTCCTCGATTCCCCTGGCTGCGGCGAGCGTTGCTGATTAACGACGAAAAGGCTTGAGCTTGCTCCAGATGAATTCAGCGGCCTGCCGTTCTTCTGCACGTGCCTGTTGAGCAGCCTCGGCTTCACGCTGTCCCAGATATCGTCAGATGCTCGCGGGCAACCTGCAGCACCTCTTTTTTTTCCGGCACGGACAGCTTTTTCCATTTTGCTCGTTCCGCTGCAAAGACAGCATCATCAAGAAACTGCTGTTCAGTCTTAGATACAACATGCAGGCGTCCAGCCATAACCTCTTTAGGTCACCGTCAACAGCGCCCCTTTCCCCCGAGCCTGGTCCCGGGCACCCCGGTTTTCCATAGGCTCCGCCCTCCTGACGAACATCACAGAAATCAGGCGATTTCCGGTGCTCAA
>NZ_LHPA01000035.1:0-1280 GCF_001297215.1 Pseudomonas sp. RIT-PI-o
GGCAACAACGTACTGGACGGTGGCCTGGGCGCCGACTTCATGGCTGGCGGCGCTGGCAACGATACTTACATCCTCGACAACGTCGGTGACGTGATCAGCGAGACCAGCACCCTGGCCAGCGAGATCGACACCGTTCGCGCCTCGATCAGCTACGCACTTGTCGCCAACGTGGAAAACCTCACGCTCACCGGCACTGCCAATAATTACGCCGTCGGCAACGCGCTGAACAACGTATTGATCGGCAATGACGGCAACAACCAACTGGTCGGGGGGGCTGGCCTCGACACCATGATCGGCGGCAAGGGCAATGACGGCTACGGCGTCGATCAGACGGGAGAACTGGCGCTGATTCAGGAATATGCCAATGAGGGTAACGACACCATTGTCATTGAGTACAGCGCTACCGCCCAGACCAGCACCGTCAGTCTGAACCAGAGCAATCTGCTAAACGTCGAAAATCTCATCGTCAGCGGCGCAGGGGCGTTCAACCTGACGGGCAACGTGCTGAACAACACCCTGACGGGCAACAGCGACGCCAACTTCATCGACGGTGGCTGGGGCGCAGATACCATGATCGGCGGCGCCGGTAACGATACTTACATCGTTAACGACATCGCGGATGTGGTGGTCGAGACGGGTACCTCACTCTCGGAAATCGACATGGTCTATTCCTACGTCGACTACACCTTGGGCAACAACGTCGAAATCCTCGCTCTGGCAGGTGCCGCAGACCTCAAGGCTACCGGTAATGCCCTGAACAACACCCTCTACGGCAACGATGGCAACAACGAACTCGACGGCGGCCTGGGTGCCGACTTCATGACGGGCGGCGCTGGCAACGATACCTACATCGTCGACAACGTCGGTGACGTGGTCAGCGAGACCAGCACCCTGGCCAGCGAGATCGACACCGTTCGCGCCTCGATCAGCTATTCTCTTGCCGCCAACGTGGAGAACCTCACGCTCACCGGCAGTGCGAATAACTACGCCGTCGGCAACGCGCTGAACAACGTATTGATCGGCAATGACGGCAACAACCAACTGGTCGGGGGGGCTGGCCTCGACACCATGATCGGCGGCAAGGGCAACGACGGCTACGGTGTCGATCAGGCGGGAGAACTGGCGCTGATTCAGGAATATGCCGATGAGGGTAACGACACCATCGTCATTGAGTACAGCGCTACCGCCCAGACCAGCACCGTCAGTCTGAACCAGAGCAATCTGCTAAACGTCGAAAATCTCATCATCAGCGGCGCAGGGGCGTTCAACCTGACGGGCAA
>NZ_LHPA01000047.1:0-5026 GCF_001297215.1 Pseudomonas sp. RIT-PI-o
GCCTTCAACCTCGCCAAGTCGATCACCCTGAGCTACACCGTGACACGCGGCACCCAGGATCCGAAAGAGTCGCGGATTCGTGCACTGGCGGTGTCGCCCATTGCGCAAAGCGATTTGCCCGGGCCGTTGATCGTGCAGGCCTCCGAACAAGGCGAAGGGCCGGAATTGGACGTCAGTCAATTGACCACCAACGCCACCCTTCGCGCGAACAGTTACCCGCATATTGCGTTGAGACAATATGTCTGGCTGAAAGCGAAAGGGACATTAAAAGGCGGGGGCGACTACTCGAAAACCTTCTGGCAACCGCCGGGTTCGCAAACCAATGCGACGTGGATCGACCAGGGTTTTCACACCCACGACGGCTTTCCACTCCCCGACTTGCAAAGCCTGGAAGATGGCAGTGACCTGGAACTGAAGTTCAAGGCAGGCTTTGGCGGCAGTCAAGTCGAGACAGAGGCCGTGACGTTTGCCCTACGAACTTACAGGATCAAGGCCTACAAAGATTTCCAGGACAGAGTCACGTTTGAAAATGAAATTCCACTTGAACTCTGGCCTGGCTGGCGGTCGGGCACTCCAGAACCCATGTGGGGCATATATACATACAATGACCGACTCAACATTGATCCCGGCCTCTCACCAGCGAGCGGGACGGCTTTTATCCGAACATACAGGTATTCCACTCTAGGTAACGCGACATATATTTTTAGCATAAAGATAGGTCGAGAAGCTCCCGGCAATCCAAGCACGGTGGTATTGAACGTCAACAACATAGATATCACTCCTCCAACCTTAATCGAATCTATACACGTCATTGAACTCAGCGGTGAATTTACAGTGGCGCCGAACCAGGAAAGCATTTTGCGGATAAATATTGATACACCACAATCAGGAGCGGCAATGGCCATTCATGAAATCCTGGTAAAACTTAAAAAATAAACCCACGCAAAATCCAAACAGGCACGACCCACTTACATATTTATAAATACGCAGTTCAAGCTGAAAAATACCGCCTCGTTCAACCGAGGCGGTTTTGCGTTGCCGGGTGTCGATATAAAAACTCCACTATTAACCAGTCATTCAAACAGCGAGGCTTGACCGAGATTTTTCTGCTGACCGGGATGGCCTTTTCGCGAGCAAGCTCGCTCCCACAGTTTGACCGCATTCCAACTGTGGGAGCGAGCTTGCTCGCGAAGGCGGCGGCGTCACAGGCAATCTTCTCCCAAGAAAAAACCGCCGTTCCGCATCAACCGGAACGGCGATTTTTTAATCCATCAACGACCATTCGTCGGAGACATGTCGACACCTGTCAGATCTGACAGGTGCGCAATCGCCGATTACGAGCTCTGATAACCCCTGCCCATTCCCAACGCGCAGGAGCTTCATTCATGACCATCTCTACCCCACCGGACAACACCGTCCTCATCCTCAGCCCGCCCATCATCAACGGCCAGACCAAGCCTGTGGAAGGTGGACACACCGGCGTGCCTTTAGTGGCCCATGATCTCATCGGCGGCGCCATTGTCCACGCCGATCCACCGTTGTCGGGCACCATGGACCCCGGCGATGTCATGGAGCTCTGGCTTGAGGGTGAACTGGTCGCACTGGACAGCAAAACCATTGAGGATCCAAACGTGCGCACCATGTTGCGCATTCCCAAGGGTCGACTGCATCCGGACCAGGTCAACAAGCTGTACTACACCGTCAGGCGTGGCAACGACAATCGAGGCACTTCCACCCCATCGCTGGAAATCCTCTACAACCGTATCCGCCCGGGCCTGAAGGATCACCTGACCGACCCCGGCGGCCACTCCGAACTCAAGCTGCTGCTGCCCGACGTGATCAAGAACGGCGTCGGCGCGGATTTCGTCAGCGCCGAAGTGTGCGTGGCCTACCCGTATTGCCGGGCGTATGACGTCATCACCCTCACGTGCAACGGCGAACTGCTGGAACCCAAGCCCAGGGTCAGTCCGAATCAGGCGCCGCCACCGCCGAACCCCGGCGACGAAACCCCCATCACCATTTGCTTCACCGTCACCCGCGCCTTTCTGGACAAGGCGAAACGCCTGGACAACAAACTGCATTTTTCCTACACCGTCACCGATCAGATCGGCAACGGCCCGGATACCGATGCACCGTGGTCGCCGGTGCAGAGCGTGGATGAGGATCTGGATGGCAAGCGGGTGGACAAGCCCATTCTGCTGAAACGCAGAGAAGATTATCCCGGTGATGACGCGGAAACCATCGACCTGGAGAAACTGACGGGCAATCCATTGCTGCCAGACCTGCTGACCCAAGACAACCCCATGGCGCGGTATGGTTCCGGTGAAGTGTCGGCAGCTCGCACCTTTACCGAAACCCCCACACTGGAAATAGATACCACGCCAATGCTACTGGATGGGGCACATTTGTACCCTCCCCCCCCCCCAACCAGACCAGAGTATTTCCAGCCCATCGAGAAAGCGGCATACATACCTCCGGGCGCACATCAAACCCGACAAGCCCGTGGAGGGAGTCCTCCTTTTGAATACAGCTCTTCCAAACCCACAGTCGCTTCCGTTGATCCGGCAACCGGCCACGTCATCTCGAAAGGAAACGGAACCGCAATGATCAGCGTGCGTGACACGAAAGGAAATACCGTCAGTTATCAGGTTACTTGCGAAAACGTGTACGACCTCGTAGTCAGTGACGAAAGGCGTCTTCCATATGATCAAGCTGTCGCCTTGCTGTCATCCTTGGGTGCCCAACTCTTCACTGTTGACGAGACCCCTCTACAGAAACAGATTTACCAAGCGCTACTATTTGGAATCCAACAACCGAAAGGAAATGTTTTCATTTGGGCCACCACATTCATCCAGCCTAATGATTACTACCTTACCTATGCTTTACAAATCCCGATTCACCCAACCCATCCCGGATGGACGCAACAAAAGTCGATCGCAGACTACAATGCATATCCAATGGGATATAAATCGCGCATCGGCTGATGGCAAAGCCTCCAAGTCAGCGAATGGCATAAAAAAGCACAAAGGAGACGGATTTATTTAACCAGTGATTTAAACAGCGGGGCGCGATCGAGTTTTTTCTTTTGGCCGGGACGGCCCTTTCGCGAGCAAGCTGGCTCTCACAGGGAAAAGCATTCAAATGTGGTAGCGAGCTTGCTCACGAAGGGCCAGTGAGGTCGGCACAAATCGCCTTTTAAACCCAGGCGTTCAGAAGACACCTTCAGACACGCCTTTCAGGCTAAACACCCTTGATCCATTGCCTACAGCCACGCCAGAATTCACCAGTTTGTGCGCCTTGGGTCCGGGGGCATTTCGGTACGCCGGGATCCTTGAGCCTGGTCTGTTAACTCGCGTACGGCCGCCACCCTACCCACCCGACTTCACCCCACCGCCCCGTAAAACCGGTCGTGTGTACGTCGTGCCCGCAGGCTTCAAAACGAGGAACTGCTGGCCGATGTCCGCTAATCATCGCCAATGATCTCGGCCTTCTCATCCCGCGTCGCAGCGCCTGACGCTGTTGGGCGTAGCGCTGCTGATCATGCTCGGGGAGCTGGTGGTGGATCGGATGTTGAATCACTGGAGTCGCGGGGCCGGTGCAGGCAGGCTGAAGCCCTAAAGTGATTGGGAACGACCAACATGTGCTGAGGTCGAGCATTTGATACCCGGATGCCGAATACCGGTGTTCCAACGGACGAGGCTGTATTGGAGCCGCCGGTCGGATAACCCCGCACACCTGTCAGACCTGACAGGTGTGCGCTCTGCCTTGGCATGTTTTCATGAACTGCGTCTTCCTAAAACATGGAGATTCATCATGAATGCAACAAGCGAACAGGATTTCCAGGAAAGAGTCACGTTTGAAAATGAAATTCCACATGAACTCTGGCCTGGCTGGCGGTCGGGCACTCCAGAACCCATGTGGGGCATATATACATACAATGACCGACTCAACATTGATCCCGGCCTCTCACCAGCGAGCGGGACGGCTTTTATCCGAACATACAGGTATTCCACTCTAGGTAACGCGACATATATTTTTAGCATAAAGATAGGTCGAGAAGCTGCCGGCAATCCAAGCACGGTGGTATTGAACGTCAACAACATAGATATCACTCCTCCAACCTTAATCGAATCTATACACGTCATTGAACTCAGCGGTGAATTTACAGTGGCACCGAACCAGGAAAGCATTTTGCGGATAAATATTGATACACCACAATCAGGAGCGGCAATGGCCATTCATGAAATCCTGGTAAAACTTAAAAAATAAACCCACGCAAAATTCAAACAGGCACGACCCATCTCCATATTTATAAATACGCAGTTCAAGCTGAAAATACCGCCTCGTTCAACCGAGGCGGTTTTGCGTTGCCGGGCGTCGATATAAAAACTCCACTATTAACCAGTCATCAAACAGCGAGGCTTGACCGAGATTTTTCTGCTGACCGGGATGGCCTTTTCGCGAGCAAGCTCGCTCCCACAGTTTGACCGCATTTCAAATGTGGGAGCGAGCTTGTTCGCGAAGGGGCAATCAGGTCCGGCGAAGCTCTTCGATTTAAACGAAGCGTTTAAAAGACACCTTCAGACACGCCTTTCAGGCTACGAATTCTTGCGCCATTGCCTACAGCTACGCAAGAATCCGCCGGCTTGTGCACCTTGGGGTCGGGTTCTATTGTGGTGCGGTCGCTGAATGTTCAGTGATCGGGTTTAGCAGCCCGGGTTATCTCTAGACGCACAAGGTGTTGCCATTATGGCGGCTTTGCGTGGGGCACTTCGGTGCGCCGGGTTCTAGAGTCCTGGTCTGCTAACCCGCGTACAGCCGCCACCTCCTTCGTTAGCAGCGAACGGTGGCAGTTTCACCACTCTAGAGGCTTCGCCCATGATCAAACCAACACCCAACCCACCCGAAACCGACCCCACCTCCCCCTACGAATCCCTCGATTCCAAAAAACTCCACCAAGCCGCCGACCGCGCCCTCGATCACTACCTCTGCCCACCCGGCTCCACGCCACCACCCTTCAGCCCTC
>NZ_LHPA01000006.1:0-4928 GCF_001297215.1 Pseudomonas sp. RIT-PI-o
GCCCCATACCCCGTCTACACTCGAAACAATCCCCCCAAGCCCCGACGAGAGCGTTATGCCCAGACTGGCGCCCGTGCTGTTTCTGCTGTCATTGATGATCTGCACTGCCACGGCTGACGCGCTGACTCTCACCGATGAAGAACGCAGCTGGCTGGCGGCTCACCCTGACTTGCGCCTGGGTGTCGATGCGTCGTGGCCGCCCTTCGAATTTCGCGACGACCAGAACCGTTATCAGGGTCTGGCTGCCGACTATATCGACGTGATCCGTCAACGTCTGGCGATCAAGCTGACGCCCATCGAACCGGTGAGCTGGACGGTGGTGCTGGAGCAGGTCAAGAATGGCAAGATCGATTTGCTGCCGGGGATCATGTCTACACCGGAACGCCAGAACTATCTGTCATTCACCCGGCCGTACCTCGACTTTCCGATCGTCATCCTCGCCCATGTCGGCGGCGCCCAGCCGCGCAAACTCGATGACCTGTATGGGCTGAAAATCGCCGTGGTGGACAACTACGCCCCCCACGAACTACTACGCACTCACCACCCCGACCTGAATCTGGTCGCCATGCCCAACGTCAGTTCGGCGCTGCAAGCCCTGGCGACTGATGAAGTGGACGCGGTGGTCGGTGACCTGGCTTCCAGCGTCTGGAGCCTGCGCCAGCTCAAGCTCGACGGCCTCTACGTCAGCGGCGAAACCCCGTACCGCTATCAACTGGCGATGGCCGTACCCCGCGACAACAAGGTGCTGGTGGGGATTCTCGACAAAGTCCTCGCCGACATGACGCCGGCGGAAATCAGCAGCATTCAGGAGCATTGGGTCGGCAATGTGCTCGACCATCGCTCGTTCTGGTCAGACCTGCTGGTGTATGGCCTGCCCGGTCTGTTATTGCTGATCACCGTCCTCGCCGTGGTGATTCGCATCAACCGCCGCCTGAGCTCGGAAATCACCCGGCGCATCGACCTCGAGCAGGAATTGCGCAGCAGCGAATATCACTACCGTGGCCTGGTCGAAAGCTTGTCGGCGATTGCCTGGGAAGCGCGGATGAGCGACTTCACCTACAGCTATGTTTCGCCTCACGCTGAAGACTTGCTCGGCTATCCACAGTCCCATTGGCTGATTCCGGGCTTCTGGCACAACATCATTCACCCCGCCGACCTGACCCGCACGCAGAACTATTGCAAGGAAGCGCTGCGACAGGGCCGCGATCACATCGTCGACTATCGCGTCATCACCGCCGACGGCCGCTGCCTGTGGGTGCGCGACATTGTCAGTCTGATCGAGCATGGCCACGAACCGGTGATGCGCGGTTTGATGATCGATATCAGCGAAATCAAGCGCACCGAAGAGGCGCTGCGCCTGTCGGAACAGAAATTCGCCTCGGTGTTCGAACAGTGTCCGGACATTCTGGTAATTGCGCGGCTGTCCGACGGCTGCTTGCTCGAGGTCAACGAGGCCTTCGAAGAGCAGATCGGTCTCAGGGCCGAGGACGTGATCGGCCAAACCGCCACCCACCTCAATATCTGGGGCATTCCCGGCGTCGGCCCGGGCCTGTTGCAGCGCTTGCAGGCTGGCAGCATTCGTAATCTGGAGATGCCCTTTCGCCGCAACAACGGCCAGGTATTCACCGGGTTGATTTCCGCCGAGCCCTTCGACCTCGACACCACCCCGGCGCTGGTGGTCGTGGTGCGCGACATCAGCCAGCTCAAGGAAACCCAACAGCAACTGCAGACCTCAGAAGAGAAGTTTGCCAAGGCCTTTCATGCGTCGCCGGACGGTTTGCTGCTGTCGCGCCAAAGCGACGGCCTGTTGTTGGAGGTCAATGAAGGTTTCAGCCGCATCACCGGTTTCAACAGCGCCATGTCAGTGGATCGGTCAACGCTGGATCTCGGGATCTGGGTCAACCTCAACGAACGCAAACAGATGCTCGACCTGTTGCACCGCGACGGTTTTGTCCGTGACTTCACCTGCCATATCCGTCGCAGTGACGGGCAGATTCGCCTGTGTGAAGTCTCCAGTCGCCCGCTGCCGATCGGCGACGAAGACTGCATGCTGACCATCGCCCGGGACATCACCGAGCGCCATCTCATGCAGGAAAAACTGCAGCAGGCGGCGACGGTTTTCGAAAGCACCGCTGAAGGTGTACTGATCACCGACACCCAGCAACACATCAGCGCGGTCAATCGCGCCTTCACCGAAATCACCGGCTACAGCGAAAGCGAGGCGCTGGGCCACACGCCAAGGCTATTGGCGTCTGGGCTGCATGACAGCGCGTTCTACGCGGCGATGTGGCACCAATTGACCGACGAGGGACACTGGCAGGGCGAGATTTCCAACCGGCGCAAGAACGGCGAGCTGTACCCGAGCTGGCTGACCATCAGCGCCGTGCGTAATCGCGACAAGTTCATCACCCACTTCGTCGCGGTATTCGCCGATATTTCCAGCCTCAAGCACGCCCAGGCCAAGCTCGATTACCAGGCTCACCACGACCCGCTGACCGGCCTGCCCAATCGCACTTTGTTCGAAAGTCGCCTGCAAATGGCCTTGACCAGCCAACAGGAAAATGGCGGCCAGGGCGCGGTGCTGTTTCTCGATCTTGACCGCTTCAAGCACATCAACGACAGCCTCGGCCACCCGGTGGGCGACCTGTTACTCAAGGGCATCGCCGTGCGTTTGAAGGAACAGTTACGAGATATCGACACCGTCGCCCGATTGGGCGGTGACGAATTCATCATTTTGCTGCCGGGCTTGCAGCAAGCCAGCGACGCCGACAACATCGCGACGAAACTGCTCAACTGCTTCGGCGCGCCGTTCCAGGCCGGCGAACACGAGTTCTTCATCAGCGCCAGCATCGGCACCAGCCTCTATCCACGCGACGGTTGCGACGTGGCGACGCTGGTGAAAAACGCTGACGCGGCGATGTACCGTTCCAAAGCCAAGGGGCGCAATCGCGTCGAAAGCTACACCCGCGACCTCACCGCCCAGGCCAGCGAACGCATAGCACTGGAACACGAACTGCGCCGCGCCATCGAGCGCGACGAGCTGTTTCTCTACTACCAACCGAAAATCAGCCTGGTCGACCACAGTCTGGTGGGCGCCGAAGCACTGATTCGCTGGCGTCATCCGACCTTCGGCGAAGTGCCGCCCGAGCACTTCATCCCGCTGGCCGAAGAGAACGGCATGATCCTGCAGATCGGCGATTGGGTGCTGGAAACCGCATGCCGGCAGATGTTCGAGTGGAACCGGATTTATCAACCGCTCGGCCCGCTGTCAGTGAACCTCGCCGGAGCGCAGCTGCGTCAACCGAACCTGCTGGTACGCATCGAGCAACTGCTCAAGGAAAACCGCCTCAGGCCGGATTTACTGCAACTGGAAATTACCGAGAATTTCATTATGAGTCAGGCCGAAGAGGCGCTGGCGGTGCTGCACCAGCTCAAACACCTCGGCGTACAGCTGGCGATCGACGACTTCGGCACCGGCTACTCCTCGCTCAGCTATCTCAAACGCCTGCCGTTGGACATTCTCAAGATCGATCAGTCTTTCGTCCGCGGACTGCCCGACGATCCCCACGACGCGGCGATCGTGCGCGCCATCATCGCGCTAGGGCGGAGCATGCAATTCACGGTGATTGCCGAAGGCGTGGAAACCCAGGCCCAACAACAATTCCTCGCCGCGGAAGGTTGTGAACAGATCCAGGGCTACATCGTCAGCCTGCCGCTGCCACCGGACGAATTCGCCGCCACGTTTCTGCATGTGACCGTATCGGATTTTTCGGATAGCACAGCCGCGAAACCGTCGCTATAATCCGCGGCCTACTGAGGGCCTATAGCTCAGTTGGTTAGAGCAGAGGACTCATAATCCTTTGGTCCACGGTTCGAGTCCGTGTGGGCCCACCAAATTGAAAAGCCGCGCCAAATGCGCGGCTTTTTTGTGGGCGAGTGATTGGGTTTCGTCTTGGCGTGCGCAATGTTCGGAAGACCTAAACCAGAGCTGTAGGAAAGATCCGAAGCAGCGGTTTTGAGCGGTAAGACGTCTGTTGATGATGTCTTCGCAGGGATACTCTTGAGACGTCGCTGCTTATCAGCGACCGGGCTTGGAAATCCGTACAAATCAATACGTCCGGCGACAGTAACAATGGAATGGAAAGACCTGATAATTGGCGGATGCAAATACTGCATGGCGCATTTACAACCGTTCGAACTCGCATTTGAAGTGGCTGCGCAGCAGTTGGTTGTCAGGTTTGAATTCGGGTTCCACTGTTTTACCGATGACAAAGGTCACGGCCAGCCACTAAGACACAGGGGAGAAGTTCGGTATTTTTGTGCGGACCGCCACCACTGCAGCAGCCAGATTACGGATTACTTGCACAAACGCTTTTTCAAAGGTCTGGCTGTGCCCTTCTACGTAGAAAACAGTCAGCGCTATTACTGTCTGGACTTGCATGACTACGCGGTCTTTTTTTCTATCAGCAAGCCGCAGCACTCAACGAACCGTCTCAAACTCCGGATCATTTCCGCCTATGAGGTCGCTGAGTGGGGGCGGTCGAAGCTGCCGAAAGGAAAACCACATAACGTCCGCTACATCCTGGAAATGCGAAACGCGGGAAAGTCCATTTGAGAGAAAGCAAAAAGCCCCGACGCATGCACATCGGGGCTTTCTGTAAATCTCAATATCGGCCTGTCCTTTCACGGTTTCCCGCTTATCCCGCTCACTGGCTAGGAGTAGCTTGCGCCACCGAAATCAACACCCTTTGCTTGCAAAGTTCCGGTCTGTGCTGACGTGCCGATGATAGCCCTTGAACCTGACAAGAGCAACCGTCACGGCCGCCAACTCCCCCCCATCAACCGATGGTGCTGCGAGTATGCCCAATGCAATTGACCCTGTAACATCCGTAATCTCACCGCCCCATGCCAACGGAGCCTCCCTTGCC
>NZ_LHPA01000015.1:0-3399 GCF_001297215.1 Pseudomonas sp. RIT-PI-o
AAAACAAAACCCCAACTGCTTTCGCAATTGGGGTTTCGGAATTTAATCTTGACGATGACCTACTCTCACATGGGGAAACCCCACACTACCATCGGCGATGCATCGTTTCACTGCTGAGTTCGGGATGGGATCAGGTGGTTCCAACGCTCTATGGTCGTCAAGAAATTCGGGTACTGAGTCGTGACCAGAGGGCCTCGCTTCAGCAAATTGGGTATGTGACAGCTGTCGGTGTTTGTGCGCTTCGAACTTTCGGTTCGTTTCGTCTTCACACACCGCAATCTGGTGCCTTCTCAGGTCAGCAAATTGCTTGGGTGTTATATGGTCAAGCCTCACGGGCAATTAGTATTGGTTAGCTCAACGCCTCACAGCGCTTACACACCCAACCTATCAACGTCGTAGTCTTCGACGGCCCTTCAGGGAACTCAAGGTTCCAGTGAGATCTCATCTTGAGGCAAGTTTCCCGCTTAGATGCTTTCAGCGGTTATCTTTCCCGAACATAGCTACCCGGCAATGCCACTGGCGTGACAACCGGAACACCAGAGGTTCGTCCACTCCGGTCCTCTCGTACTAGGAGCAGCCCCTCTCAAATCTCAAACGTCCACGGCAGATAGGGACCGAACTGTCTCACGACGTTCTAAACCCAGCTCGCGTACCACTTTAAATGGCGAACAGCCATACCCTTGGGACCGGCTTCAGCCCCAGGATGTGATGAGCCGACATCGAGGTGCCAAACACCGCCGTCGATATGAACTCTTGGGCGGTATCAGCCTGTTATCCCCGGAGTACCTTTTATCCGTTGAGCGATGGCCCTTCCATACAGAACCACCGGATCACTAAGACCTACTTTCGTACCTGCTCGACGTGTCTGTCTCGCAGTCAAGCGCGCTTTTGCCTTTATACTCTACGACCGATTTCCGACCGGTCTGAGCGCACCTTCGTACTCCTCCGTTACTCTTTAGGAGGAGACCGCCCCAGTCAAACTACCCACCATACACTGTCCTCGATCCGGATAACGGACCTGAGTTAGAACCTCAAAGTTGCCAGGGTGGTATTTCAAGGATGGCTCCACGCGAACTGGCGTCCACGCTTCAAAGCCTCCCACCTATCCTACACAAGCAAATTCAAAGTCCAGTGCAAAGCTATAGTAAAGGTTCACGGGGTCTTTCCGTCTAGCCGCGGATACACTGCATCTTCACAGCGATTTCAATTTCACTGAGTCTCGGGTGGAGACAGCGCCGCCATCGTTACGCCATTCGTGCAGGTCGGAACTTACCCGACAAGGAATTTCGCTACCTTAGGACCGTTATAGTTACGGCCGCCGTTTACCGGGGCTTCGATCAAGAGCTTCGCGTTAGCTAACCCCATCAATTAACCTTCCGGCACCGGGCAGGCGTCACACCCTATACGTCCACTTTCGTGTTTGCAGAGTGCTGTGTTTTTAATAAACAGTCGCAGCGGCCTGGTATCTTCGACCGGCATGAGCTTACGGAGCAAGTCCTTCACCCTCACCGGCGCACCTTCTCCCGAAGTTACGGTGCCATTTTGCCTAGTTCCTTCACCCGAGTTCTCTCAAGCGCCTTGGTATTCTCTACCCAACCACCTGTGTCGGTTTGGGGTACGGTTCCTGGTTACCTGAAGCTTAGAAGCTTTTCTTGGAAGCATGGCATCAACCACTTCGTCACCCAAAGGGTAACTCGTCATCAGCTCTCGGCCTTAAGATCCCGGATTTACCTAAGATCTCAGCCTACCACCTTAAACTTGGACAACCAACGCCAAGCTGGCCTAGCCTTCTCCGTCCCTCCATCGCAATAACCAGAAGTACAGGAATATTAACCTGTTTTCCATCGACTACGCTTTTCAGCCTCGCCTTAGGGACCGACTAACCCTGCGTCGATTAACGTTGCGCAGGAAACCTTGGTCTTTCGGCGTGGGTGTTTTTCACACCCATTGTCGTTACTCATGTCAGCATTCGCACTTCTGATACCTCCAGCAAGCTTCTCAACTCACCTTCACAGGCTTACAGAACGCTCCTCTACCGCATCACCCGAAGGTGATACCCGTAGCTTCGGTGTATGGTTTGAGCCCCGTTACATCTTCCGCGCAGGCCGACTCGACTAGTGAGCTATTACGCTTTCTTTAAAGGGTGGCTGCTTCTAAGCCAACCTCCTAGCTGTCTAAGCCTTCCCACATCGTTTCCCACTTAACCATAACTTTGGGACCTTAGCTGACGGTCTGGGTTGTTTCCCTTTTCACGACGGACGTTAGCACCCGCCGTGTGTCTCCCATGCTCGGCACTTGTAGGTATTCGGAGTTTGCATCGGTTTGGTAAGTCGGGATGACCCCCTAGCCGAAACAGTGCTCTACCCCCTACAGTGATACATGAGGCGCTACCTAAATAGCTTTCGAGGAGAACCAGCTATCTCCGAGCTTGATTAGCCTTTCACTCCGATCCACAGGTCATCCGCTAACTTTTCAACGGTAGTCGGTTCGGTCCTCCAGTCAGTGTTACCTAACCTTCAACCTGCCCATGGATAGATCGCCCGGTTTCGGGTCTATTCCCAGCGACTAGACGCCCTATTAAGACTCGCTTTCGCTACGCCTCCCCTATTCGGTTAAGCTCGCCACTGAAAATAAGTCGCTGACCCATTATACAAAAGGTACGCAGTCACAGAACAAAGTCTGCTCCCACTGCTTGTACGCATACGGTTTCAGGATCTATTTCACTCCCCTCTCCGGGGTTCTTTTCGCCTTTCCCTCACGGTACTAGTTCACTATCGGTCAGTCAGTAGTATTTAGCCTTGGAGGATGGTCCCCCCATATTCAGACAAAGTTTCTCGTGCTCCGTCCTACTCGATTTCATGACTAAGAGATTTTCGCGTACAGGGCTATCACCCACTATGGCCGCACTTTCCAGAGCGTTCCGCTAATCTCAAAGCCACTTAAGGGCTAGTCCCCGTTCGCTCGCCACTACTAAGGGAATCTCGGTTGATTTCTTTTCCTCAGGGTACTTAGATGTTTCAGTTCCCCTGGTTCGCCTCTTGCACCTATGTATTCAGTACAAGATAACCATCTTATGATGGCTGGGTTCCCCCATTCAGACATCTCCGGATCAAAGTCTGTTTGCCGACTCCCCGAAGCTTTTCGCAGGCTACCACGTCTTTCATCGCCTCTGACTGCCAAGGCATCCACCGTATGCGCTTCTTCACTTGACCATATAACCCCAAGCAATCTGGTTATACTGTGAAGACGACATTCGCCGAAAATTCGAATTTCTCAACTAAGAGAACTCACAAATTTTACCTTAGCCTGATCCGTTACCAGTGAAAGTAACGTTCAGTCTATCTTTCTATCACATACCCAAATTTTTAAAGAACGATCCAGTCAAAGACTAGAAATCAA